>JACQDG010000245.1 GCA_016201185.1 Acidobacteriota bacterium
TGCGAGCGGATGTAATCTTGGAGTTGAAATTGGGCGTCGCGCACGGTGATGCTCTCGCCGCCCACCTCGGCCAGCACCGTTTCCCCGCTCGCGCTGATGCTGGTGCTGTATATCCCGGGGATCAGCGTGATGACCATCGTGAAACCGATCATCGCGACGATGATCCCCAGAAAGATGCGAAGTGTCTGCCTACGGCTGCGAAACAGTTGAAACATGAAGCTTCCTTGGGGACCGGAATCGAACTATTCATTATACAAAAGGCCGGTTCCAAGCAGCGACCGTGAGGGAGCGGTTTCACAACGCCATTCGCAGCAGCTTGACGGTGGCCAACAGCAGCACCACGCCCAAAATGCGACGCAGCCACAGGCCGCGCAATCGCCGTGCGCCGAGATAGGAGCCTGCCAGGCCCCCGGCGAACGCCACCACCGCCAGCCACAGGAGCGCATGCCAATCCACCGTCTTGCGCAAGAGCTGGCCGTAGAGCCCCGCGGCGGAGTTCACCCAGATGAAGGCGGCCGAGGCGGCGGCCGTCCGCTTAGCGTCGGCCCATTTCAACAGAATCATCAGCGGGCTCAGGAAAATCCCGCCGCCCACCCCGACCAGGCCGGAAAGATACCCCAGGCCGGCGCCCGTCGCCAGCGCGATCCACAGCGGCGGGAGGTGCAACAGAGACTCCTGCTGGGGAGAAGGCGCCGATGATAAGAGCCGGTAAGCGGCAAACAGCAGCACCACGCCCAACAGCAGCAGATAGGCACGCGGTGACACTTGGGTCAGCCCGCCCAGAAACGCGAATGGGACGGACGTGACCAAGAACGGCCACAGCAGCCGCCAGACGAAGTGCCCCGCCCGCCAGTAGAGCGTGAAAGACGTTCCCGCCACCAGCAAGTTCAGGCACAGCGCGCCGGGGGCCATCAACGCCGGCGCCAGGCCAAAAAACGACAGCACTGCCAGGTAGCCGGAGGCGCCTCCGTGGCCCACTGAGGCGTAAGCGAAGGCTACAAAAAACACCGAAGCCAACAGCAGCGCCAGGAGCTCGGGCTGGGCGGGGAGCATGACCAAAATAGGGAACTATAGCACGCCCACAGAGCCGATCAGCCGTTCACGGCTCAGAATCCGATCACGACATCCGGTTCGCGGTGCCGCACCAGCAATACCTGGCTGGCGGGGTTGTACATCCAGCCGTCGGCCGTGCTCAAATCGGCGGAGAGCGGCGCTGCCTTGCCGCCGGCGCTGACGGCCGCCGGCCGGGCGGCTAGCTTCAGCAGCTCGATGCTCCCGGGCATAGAACGATACGCGATGCGCTCCTTCCCATAAGAGATCTGCCGGATTTCGGTCGACGTGCGCAAGAGATGGTTTCCCTGGCGCGGCGCCAGCTCCGGCAAGCACCCCATGTCCTGGTAGATATAACGTAGCATCGGCGAAGTGAGGCTGTACCAGCTTCCCCTGTCGCCGTAAATTCGCGGCCCGAGCATCGTGTTGTGGGCCCGGCCATCCGGCTTCAAGCCATAACGGGTGACCGACCGCATCGCTTCCAACACCACGCTGCGGTATTTTCCCTCGCCCGTCGCCAGGTACATCTCCGCCGCCATCATGGACCAGGAGACGGTGGAGCTCGGCGTCGCCGCCAGATACGCGGTCTGCTCCCGCAGGATCAGCCCCATGTCCGGATCCGCGAAGGCCAGGCCGTCCATCACCCAGTCAAACAGCCGCCGGGCATGGCCCATGTAAGAGTCTTCATTAGCGGGCGCGCGGTATCGCAGTAGCAGGCGAATCGTCTGCGCCGGCGCGTAATAAACCTGCGATTCGCGGCCCTTGGCTATGTCTTCATAAAATCCAGACCAGTTGTTCGTGCGGACCGGGTTGCGCATCATCCACATCCAGCCGGTGAGCTGGGCGTTCTTGTAGTCCCGGTTACCGGTCAGGGCGTACATCTTTTCCATGAACGCCACGGCCATGAATATACCGGGCGTATAGGTTTCGTAAACCTGACCCGTCTGCGGGTTCACGCGAAAAGGCCAGCCTCCGTCCTTGTTTTGCCGCTGCTCCAAGGTGTCGGCAATGCCCTTGGCGGCGTTGAAGTATTTCTTCTCCCCGGTCACTTCGTAAAGCCGGGTGTAGGCCAGGCCCATGTACGCAGCCTTGTCGGGCTGGAGGTTATCCTTGTCTTCCATGCCTCCCGGCTTGCCTTCCGTGAAGGTGCTCCAGGGCAGGTAAGGCCAGAGATAATCGGCAGGCGTGCTGTGGGCCATCGTCCAATCGGCAATCTGGCGGGCCCGCCGCAGGGCCTCGGGGTTTGCGGTGTAGTTGTAATAGTTAAGAAACCCTTCCAGCAGGTAGGCGTGATGATAAGCAGGGAAGGCGCTGCGGTAGCTGAACCGATTGTTGTCGTCGATCACCGCGTGGTAGATGTACGGAGGCGCCTGGTTGCCGTTCTCGTCGCGGATGCTGTTCTCTATGCCGGCATCCCGGAACAAGAACTGGGCTGCCTTCTCGATGGTCGAAGCGCAGGCCTCCGCCAGGCCCTCGGGCGCCTGCCGGGGCTCGGCCGCCCGCAGAAAAAAGGCCGCGCCCTCCCGGTCCGCCGCTGGGGGATTCGAGGCTCTCGCAACCCCTCCGAGCAAGGCTGCGACCCACAGGAGAACTCCCAGCCTGGTCTTCATGTCACCGCCTAGGGGAGCCCCCACTCGCCCGATGCTAGCATCCTTCTAGCTGGAATACCGCGATTCACTGTAGAATTTCATGGCTGGAGCGGCAAGCAACGATCTGCCCCGTGAAGTTCTGGCCCCTCCAGCGCCTGCCGGCTATTGGTAAAATGTTACTAGAGCGCCACAGGTAGAAGTGGAAAATTATGCCTCATTATGACTTCATATGCCGGAACTGCAATAAGCGGTTTTCCAAGTTTCTTTCTATTTCCGCGTACGAGAAGGAGAAGAAGTCTCTGAAGTGCCCGCGCTGCGGCAGCAGGAAGAACGAGCGCCGGTGGGCCTCCTTCTACACCATCACTTCGAAGAAGAGTTAGCCGCGTGGCTTTGCCGCTGCCATCGGCCGCCATAGGGTTCCGGCCGGAGTTTCTGGACTTTCGCCGCGGGATTCGCGTCGGCAACCTGCAAGAGAACGAGCGCATAACGCGCATCCTGAAGCTGGCGCTGGAATCCCGCTACGGCCAACCGTTTGTCACCGAGCGCTGGGGCCGGGGCGTCTACTGGCAGTGGATCGGCTATCTGCCCCGGGCCAACCGCGAGGCCAAGCCTCTTTCCGGAAGCGTCAGTTTCGGGTGCTCGAAGTTTTTCCTGATGATGGACACCGCAGAGCAACTTTTCAAGTGCGGGCTCCAGGTGGAACGCGGCTTTGTGAAAGCGCCGCGGGACTACCGGGCGTGCGAGCTGAAGCCTGACTGGGACTGGATCCGCCTGTTGAAGTCACTAAAGCCAAACAGCCCTATCGCCCGGGAACTGGAGCGGCTGGTGCGGCGGGAGGGGTTCCGGATCCACGCCGGCAGTTGGGAGGCCGACGCCGAGCTTTTCTCAAAGGATGACTTCCCGGGTGTGACGAAGCTGCGGCGGGCGCTCGCAGCCGGGCCCCCGGACCGCTGGGCCGGCTTTCAACTCTATTACTCGATGGGGAAAAGCGAAGTGCGCGGCTCAGCCGGCGTCGACCTGGTGGAATCCATCCTGGCCGTCTTCCACGAGGTCACGCCGACCATGAACCTCTGCATGCAAATCCGTCTGGAGGAGCAGGGCTAAAGGCGGGCGCGCCAAACCGCCAGGCGCCCGCTCCAGCCGGTCTTTCCGTTCTACGCCATCACCTTCAAGAACGCTTCCTTGAACTTCTCCATGTCGCTCTTGGAGCCCATCGTGATGCGGGAGTAGTTGGGCCAGATCGGCCAGCTCCGGCCAACCATCACCTTCTGCTGCATCATGGCCTTCGCGAACTCCTGCGCCGGCCGCTTCACATCCACCATGAAGCAGTTGCTGTCGGAGGCGATGTAGGAGAAATTGTGCTTGTCCAGGAAGCTGAACACGTCCTCGCGGATGTCCCGAATAATCTTCCGCCGCTCGGGGACCAGGTTCTTGCTCTTCACGCTGGCCGCGGCGCCTACCATGCCGGTGACCGGCGTAAAGCCCACGCCCCAGGGCTGGAGTTTCTGCAGCAGGTCGGGACGGGCCATGGCAAGACCAGCGCGCAGTCCGGCCATGCCGTAGAGCTTGGAGAAGGTGCGCAGGATCATGATCTCTTTGTCCGCCGCCACCAGGTCCGAGTTCCGGTTCTCCCACTCCCGGGAGATGTGGATGTACGCTTCGTCGAGCAGCAGGAGCGTGCCCGCCGGCTTGTTGGCCAGCGCCCACTCGATGTCCGATTTAGGTGTGGTGGTGCCGGTCGGGTTGTTGGGGTTGCAGATGTAGATGACCCCGGCATTGGGGTCCGCCTTCACCATGGCCTTGACATCGTGCACATGGTTCTTCAGCAGCGGTACCCGGATGACCTTGGCCCCGATGAACTGGGCGGACCCGCCGCCGGCTTCGTAACCGGGGTCGGACATCACGAAGCTCTTGGTCGGGGAGCAGAAGGCCATGACAGCGCGGTGCAGCGGATCGCTCGATCCCGCAAAAGGCATGACGTATTCCTTCTTCACCCCTTCCACTTCCGAGACCGCTTGCACCAGCTCGAAGGGCTCTTTCCAGCCGTAGTACCCGCCCTTCTGGATGATGTTATGCATGGCGTCGGCGGCTTCCGGACAGGGCCCCATCGGGTTTTCGTTGGAGCTGATCCTTACCGCGTCGGGCGGAATGTCGAACATGCCGCGGCGCATCCCAGCGCGCTGCGCCAGCGCGGCTTCATTGTAAAACGGCAAGGCGGCTCCGGCCGTCAACAGGGTCGTGATGCGCCCGAAGCTCCGCCGTGTAAAACCTCTTTTCAACAGATCTGCTTGTTCTTCCGGATGTAAAAGATGGAACATTGATCGCTTTCCTCCTGTCGGGCAATTGGCCGTATTTTACCAGATTCCCACGACGGCGCCTCAATTTTTTCGGCCTGGTTTGTCCCCCGACCTGCGGAATACGACGCAGTATCCCCTGTCCGGCCAACCTCCCCAGCTCTCGATGACCCGGTCTAAGAGGAAGCCCGCCCGGGTTGCCTCCTCAACGAGAATCTTCTGCGGCACGCCATGACCGCCCCGGTTGGCCGGGATCCCAGCCGGCCGGCGCAGCCAAAAGAGCCACCCGCGAGGCGCAAAGTCGGCCACCGCCAGCAAGCCCCCCGGCCGGAGGCTCCGGAAAAGGCTCGCATCCATGGCCGCGGGATCGGTGAAATGGTGATAGACAGGCGAGCCCGGCCTTGGCCACGGCCTCCTGAATATCGTGAACTCTCGCGGGATTCAGTTCGGTGGAAAACATGCGCCCCGTGGAGCCAAGACGGCGCGCGATGCTGACCGTCATCCGGCCCTCGCCGGCGCCGATTTCGGCAACAGTCATGCCCGGCTTCAGCGCCAGGATCTCCGCCATCCTGGATGCTTCCGCCTCCGAATCGGCAACCGCCAGCGCATAAAGGACGGCTCCCGCCACCACCGCCAAGCCGAGCAGCAAGACCGCCCGCCTGAGTTTGCGTCGCCCGAACATACCGGAGACGAGCTCCTTCATGGCCGTCATTTAAGAGAGTTTACCGCGCCGCGGCCGCGTCCGGCCGGTTCACGAAGCTCGCCTCGAAGGCCCAGCGGTTGCACCGCACGATATCCGTGCGTGTGAGGATGCCCGCCTTCTGCAGCAGTTGTTGCTCCTTGTAAACGTTTGTCCGATACATCTCGGGCCCGTCCGTGTTGATGGTGAACCGGAGGCCGTACTTCAGGAACCTGCGGACGATGCGGCCGAACTCGCGCAGGTCACGGACGAGACCATTCTTCAGATTCGACGTGGGGCAGAGCTCGAGCGTGATGCCCTGCCCCGCCGCCTCTTCGGCCAGCTCCGGATCGCGCGCCAGCGCCAGGCCATGGCCGATGCGGTTTGGCCTGATTTCGCGGATGACGTAGCGGAGCTCCTCGAGGTTCCCGGTCTCGCCGGCGTGGACCGTCAGGCCGAGCCCTGCGGCGCGCGCCCGTTCGAAGAAGGGAGCAACCTGCCGCATCGCAAAGCGTGAGCGGTCCGGTCCGGCAAGGTCCACCCCGACGACGCCGAACGGCCGGTAGCGAATGGCTTTTTCCACGATGACGCCGTTCTCACGCGGCGACAGACGCCGGTCCATCATCAGGATCAAACCGGCCCGAACCTGCGGGTACTCTAGCACCGTGCGGTGCAGGCCCGAGGTAGCGGCGAGGATGATGTGGTCGAGATCGCGCTCCCCCTTCCGGTTCCGGAGCATGGGGTTGAATCGAAGTTCCTGGAGCGTGAGGTTGCACTTTCGGTATCCGCCGCCGATGACGCTTGCCACGGATTCGGCCATCGCCTCGGGCGAGGACTGGATGAACTCCGTCCATCGATAAACGCGGTTGTGCATCTCGTCGAGGGTTCGGTTCCGCGTCCCAGGGCCCATGGTTACCATCGCCTCGAACTCCCAGTAGTCCTTCGTCGGCAGGCGAATGCCCTGCCGGTGGGCGATGGACCAGAGGATGGGCGGGTCGACGGCGCCGCCGAGATGGGTATGCAGCTCGGCCCGCGGCGTCTCGGTTGGTTTCGGCATACCTGATTCTAGCCTACCCACCTCTGCTACCTGCTCTTTCTTCGGCTGGGGCGGTAGGCGAATGCGGGGGACCAGGTCGCTACAGGAATGCGGGTCAATTTCAGTTCTTGAGACGACTGTTCGAGGGGTTGGTAGGCGCGGCTGGACTCGAACCAGCGACCACCTGCTTAGAAGGCAGGTGCTCTATCCACCTGAGCTACGCGCCCTGCAGTGGCTCTGTGGTCGATTTTAACGCAGTGCCAGCCTGAGGGAAAGGTACTGTGCTGCGGGGAAGGAACCGCGCCTCAACGCGGGCGGCCGTTGGTTCTCCGCCGCGCCGACAACCCACGCCGTGGAGTGTACAGGCATAGGACCCAAGCCTGGGCCATCACCGGCTTTTCAATGTTGATTCACAAACTCCACGATCAATGAGCCGATAGGGACAACGCCGGCGATGCTCTTCTTCGACAGGTGGAATTCCTCGAGATACTTCCCATCGGCGCCCAACAACGCTACCAGATGCGCTCCGGAGCTGTGACCGACGAGGAACACTCTGGATTCGTCGCCGCCGCGGGTGCCGATGTTCTTCTTTACCCACGCGAACGCGGCCGCGACATCGCGCGG
>JACQDG010000246.1 GCA_016201185.1 Acidobacteriota bacterium
GAGTGAGCGGCGATGGCGATTTGGCGGCAGAGCGTGAGGACCTGGGCCTCGTCGAGCTGCGGTGCGGCGGCGCGGACCTTCACGGCACCCGCGAAGTCGGTGGGGACCAGGGCGAGAAGTTGGTGCAGAAAATCGGGACTGACTGACGGGTTCTGGTTCTGGAAGGGGATGGGGATCTGTCTGTCTGTCCGCGCGCGCGCGCGTTCCTTTATTGGCGGCGCGGCCATTTTTGGCCGCTGGTGGCTGGTAGCGGCCATTTTTGGCCGCTGGGGGGCGGCCATTTTTGGCCGCTGGTTCTGCGGCTGGCCGGCGAGGAGCGGGCGAAGCCGCGCTAGGTGGCGGCGGATGGTTCGCTCTGGCGTTCCGAGAAGGAGGTGTACTTCTCGGGGCGAGCAGGCGCCGTGCAGGTGGCAAAGCACTTCCCAGATCGCCGGCCCGATGGTCTGGCGGTGATCGAGGAGCCACGAGGCGGCTTCGCGCATGGGGGCGATTGTTCTCCTGGCGCGTTGCGGCGTCAAGGCTCAATTTTTTTCGTGGTGCTGGTGGTACTTTTTGCGGGTCGCGTGTCGGGTGCTGCGCGTGCGACGGCGGATGACGACCTGATGACGACCGCGCGTGAGTCGTTGCTGCGGTTTGGCGGTGGACTGATGGGAAGGAGTCTTATCCGTCGGCCTAGTGATTCCCGCTGTGCCGCTTCAGAATCTGGGGCAGGTTTTGGGAGAAGGAGGAGCGAGCCAGCACCATGTCGCAGCCGGCCTTTTGCGCCTTTTGTTTGAGCTCGCCTTGCACGTGGGACACAAAACCAAGAATAGAGGTCTGCTTCAGCTCGGGCTGGCCTTTCAGTTTGGAGATCAGAGGCAGCGGCTTCATTCCAGACAAGTTCAGGTCGACGATGATGAGGGAAGGCGGGCTTTCGAGTTTTTGCTGCAAAGCTTCTTCGTTGTGGACAAACTCCACGGCCACGCCGGCCCGCCGGGCCGTCTCGCCGATTTTGGTCACGAAGAAAAGATCATCGACAAACGCCACGATTCTGCTTCGACTGTTGTGTTTCATAGACGCCTCACTGCTCTGAGGGATCCTGGCTAGGAGGGACCGGCCGCTGCATTTTTAAAGAGAAATCGGATACTCTGAGTGCCACTCGGCGGGCGGCCCCTGTCAAGTCCTCCGCCCTATTCGCCGCGGAAGGAAAAGATTCTTTCCGGGAATCTTTCAGCTTACCCCAGTTCGTCCCTTCTGTCAAATTTGCCGTTATGTCCAGCGCTGTGCTAGCGTAGCAATCCGTAACCCCGCACCCGCCGAAAAATGGATCGCGACGCTTCCCGCAGGATTGTCATCGCCCACAGCCCCGATTCCGACGACGCCTTCATGTTCTACGGCATGGCCACCCAGAAGGTTCGTTCCTCCCTGCTGAGCTTCCATCACGTGCTGGAGGACATCGAGAGCCTGAACCGCGCCGCCCTGGAAGGCCGCTATGAGATGACAGCCATATCGTACCACGCTTATCCGTTCGTCGCCGACAAGTACGTGCTGACCAGTGCGGGCTCGAGCGTCGGCGACGGCTATGGCCCGATTGTGGTGGCCCGGCATCCTTACGCACCGGAGGAATTGAAAGGTAAAAGGATCGGCATTCCGGGCGCCCGGACTACCAGCTACCTGGCACTGAAACTCTTCCAGCCGGATTTTCAGCCGCAATTCATGGGCTTCGACAAAGTCCTGGAGGCGGTGCAGCAGGGCGGCGTGGACGCCGGGCTGATCATTCATGAAGGCCAGGTGAGCTTCGACCGCCTGGGGGTTAACCGCGTGGTGGACCTGGGACGGTGGTGGAAGGAGTCCTACGGCCTGCCGCTACCACTGGGCGCCAACGCTGTGCTCCGCTCGCTCGATTCCGCTTTACAAAAGGAATGCTGCCGAGTGCTCAAGGAAAGCATCGAGTACGCCCTGGAGCACCGGGAAGAGGCCCTCTCCTACGCCATGCAGTTCGCCCGCGGCCTGGATTCGGCGCTGACCGAAAAATTCGTGGGGATGTACGTGAATCACTACACCTTGGAAGCCAGCCCGGAGGTGAAAGAAGCCGCCGCCAAGATGATCGAGATGGGCTACCAGGCCGGGCTGATTCCCCACCGGGTCACGGTCGAGTTCGTATAATTTTCGTGAGAAGTATGTACTTTATGCCACCAGTCGCGTAATATACATACTTCCGTAATTTCATGAGAATCCTCCTGTACAACCCGGATAACGGCGTGACCCGCAATTTCATGCCGCATCTGTGGATGTTTCTCCTCCAGGCGCTCACGCCGCCGGGCCACGAATTGCTATTGATCGACGGCAACACGCAACCCATGGAGGAGGAAGATCTTGTCCGATTCGTGCGCCGCAAGGGAATCGGACTCGTCGGCATCGGCGCCATGACCCGCATGATCGCCAGGGCCTACCGCATGGCCGATGCGATCCGCGCGGCCGGAGTTCCGGTGGTGATGGGCGGGCCTCACGTGACGGAGCTGCCGGACGAAGCGCTCGGCCGGGATGGCGGGCCGCGGCATGCCGACGCCGTCGCCCTCGGAGAAGCCGATGAGACGTGGCCGCAGATCGTAGAGGACGCGGCGCGCGGCGAGCTCCGAGAGGTGTATACCCCAGTGGACGCCTTCGGCCAGGAACGCAAGCCGAGCCTCCAGTCCTATCCGAAGGTTCCGTGGGAGTCTTTGGATCTGGATCAGTTCAACCGTATTCCGAAGATCCTGCGGCCGCTGATGGCACAGTTGGGGGGCGGCTGGCGGAGCTTCCATCTCATTCCGATCGAATCCGGCCGCGGCTGCCCCTACGGCTGCGAATTTTGCACGGTAACCGGCTTTTTCGGCGACTCCATACGGTTTCGCACGAACCAGAGCATCGTGGATGAGCTTTTGGGGCTGAAAGCATGGGCCCGGCGAACACGCGGCAAGATCGCGGTGTTTTTCGTGGATGATAACTTCGCCATCAACATCAAGCGCACAAAATCGCTGCTACGCGATATCATCGCCGCGGGCGCGCAGGTCTCTTGGGTGGCTCAGATCAGCGCCAATTTGCTGCGGGATGAGGAACTTGTCGACCTCATCGCGGATTCCGGCGGCAGATGGGTTTTCATCGGAATGGAATCGATCGACCCGGCCAACCTCGCAGACGTCAACAAGACCTTCAACAAGCCGCAGGAGTACGCGGCGGTGCTGGAGCGGCTGGCCAGGCGCCGAATCTACGCCATTACTTCCTTCATCTTCGGCCTGGACCATGACCGAATCGGAGTGGCGGAGCGCACGCTGCGGCAGGTGAGCAGTTGGCCGCCCGGCCTGCCGGTATTCGGGCTGCTCACTCCGTTTCCGGCCACGCCGCTTTACACGCGGCTAGAAAAAGCGGGCCGGCTCACTCGTCCCAAGCACTGGCTGGACTTTGCCCCCTTTCGGATGGCGCATACGCCGCTAGAGATGACCATTGCGGAAGCGCATGCCGAGGTGCACGAGGCCTGGTCGAATTCCTACAGCCCGGAGGCCACTCGAAGGGCGATTGACGCGATACGGCACGAGCCGGCGCCATATCGCATTACCCACTTGATCGCGCGCCTGTTCTTCCGCGGAATTTATTTTCCTCAGATGACTGCGCGGGCGTGGATAAAAGTGTTTACCGAGAACCGGAGCACGATCTTCCAGCTAATGCGCGAGGCGCTCACGGCGGCATGGCCCGAAAAGAACGCTCCGGCATTCGACTTCGATGGTCCTCGGAGCGCGCCGTCACCGGCGTTTCCGACTGTTTCTGAGCAAGACGCCGGGTTGGTGAAGATCGGGGTCGCGTCGCAGCGGTCGGGCATTCATTAGACCGCCTGGGGGCCTATCGAACGCGGAGATCCACAAGATTGGCTATCGGGCGGGGCTCATTCCTCTACCGGGTTTCGGTCGAGTTCGTGTAGCGCGCTGAAGCGTCTCCAGAAACGGCTCGCCAAGGGTGGCCAGCTTTCGCTCCAGTCGCTGGGTGCAATCGCAGTCGCCACAGGCCCAGGGCTCCGAACCGTTCTGGTCCTGGCAGCGGCGGCGATCGTGCGCGTCCTGAACCCGCGTAAGCTCGAAATACTGTTCCCAATAAGACCGCTCTTCCTGGAGGGGCGTCGGGCAGTAGCAAACCTCGACCCAGCGGGCGGTCGCATCGCTCGAAAGCCGGGCTTCTTTCATGTTTCGCAGGTATTCGCCTTCCGCTACTGAGCCTTCGCCCAGAGTTCCGTTTTCGATGGCTTTGAGAAGGGACCGCTCGCAGCCGGGCTTGACCCGCCCCCTTACCAGATATCTCATGACTCCCTTCTTCTATAATAACCCTTAGGTTACCCCCGGGTGTTCTTGGCCGCGAATAAACAGGAAGTAACGCAAATGCGAACCCTCCTCTATTTGTGCTTTTGTTTGACGTTCGCCTTATGGCCTGCGGCCGGGGCGGACGTGAAGGAAGACCTGCGCAGCCCGGATTCCAAGCGGCGGGCGAAAGCGGCCGAAGAGCTGGGCAAACAAAGGGACGCGCAGGATGTGCCGGCGTTGCGCGGCCTGTTGAAAGACCCGGAGCGGGAAGTGCGGGCCGAAGCGGTGGCGGCTATCGTCTCCATCGGAACGCAGCATAGCCTTCCGCCTCTGATCGAGGCCACGCACGATTCGGAGCCTTCGATTCAAATCATGGCCGTGGACGGGCTGGTGAATTTTTATTATCCGGGCTACGTGCAGACAGGCTGGACGGCAGCGCTGAAGAAATTCGGAACCAGCGTCAAAGGGCGTTTCACCGAGGTCAATACGCTCGTGGTGGACCCCTACGTCACCGTTTCGCCGGACGTGGTTGCAGCGATCGGGCGAGTGGCGACGGGCGGCACGAGCCTGGAAGCGCGGGGGCTGGCGGCGCGCGCTCTGGGAATCCTGCGGGCCCGCGCGGCGGCGCCGCTATTGATCCAGGCCTTGAGCTCCAAGGAGAAAGACAGCGATGTGATTCTGGAGTCTTTGCGGGCGCTGTAGAAAATCGGCGATCGCTCGTCCGGCCC
>JACQDG010000269.1 GCA_016201185.1 Acidobacteriota bacterium
TCGGGCCAGACGTTTCGGTGGGTTTCTTCATAGTCAGCAATCTTGCCGGGGCGGATTCGTAGAAGAAATGCGTATCGAGGCATGGGGGCGTCCTCCGAAGGCGGCTAGTGCATGGCTCGTTCGACCTCGTCCGGCTCCCGAGGCAGGGCGCCGCTGAGTAATTTGGCCCCGTCTTCCGTCACCAGGACCAGGTCCTCGATGCGGACCCCCAGCTGCTCCTCGGGCATGTAGATACCCGGCTCCAGAGTGATGACCATGCCGGGCTGGAGCAACGTTTCCGGGCTCGAAGGGTCGTGAACGTCGAGGCCGACGTGGTGGCCGAGGCCGTGGATGAAGTACTTGCCCAAAGGATTCCCTTCGCGGTCCTTCCCGTGGGCATTGATGTAATTGTAGGCGATCTGGTGCAAGCTATTGGGCCCGGTGCGGAGCGACATGCCGGGTTTCGCGGCGGCCAAGGCGGCCTTCTGGGCGCCAAGGACGATCTCGTAAATCTCCCGCTGGCGGGGCGTGAACTTTCCGTTGACCGGGATGGTCCGGGTGATGTCGGTGGCGTAGTGGCCGTATTCGCCGCCTACATCCATCAGGAGCACTTGGCCGTCGTCCATGCGGCGGGAGTTTTCCGAGTAGTGCAGTACGGTGGAGTTGAACCCGCCGCCCACAATCGGCGCGTAAGCCGGCCGCCAGCACCCGCGCTCCAGGAACACGCTCTCCATGGCGGCGGCGATCTGATATTCGAAAAGCCCCGGCTTGACCCGCTTCCAGGCCGCCAGGTGGGCGGCGATCGTAGTGTCCGTAGCCTTCTGAATCAGGCCGACCTCGCCTGGCGACTTAACCATGCGCATGGCGGTGATGGCCGGCCGGGCGTCGGCAATTTCGGTCAGCGGGGCAAGCTTTTCGAGGCTCGCCGCGCGCTCCGGCTCCGGATCGCGATCGGCGGCCCGAGGGCGCGGTTTGATCGTGTAAATGCGTCCAAAGCCGGCCCCGGCCTTGCTCAGCTCCTTCTCAAACAGTTCGACGCCGCGCACCGCCTCGAAGCCCGTTTTGTCCCGCAACCCCTCGTCATAGGGACCGATCTTGATGCCCGTCCAGCGCTCCTGCTTCGGATCGCGCCCCGGCAGGAACAGGATTTGCCGCGGCATCTGGTTGACCTGGTCGAAGACCGGCGAATTTCGCTCCTTCATCGGCGGCGTGAGCATCAGAATGGCGCCGGGCTCGTTCCACCCGGTTAGATAGTAAAAATTGTTTTCCTGGCGGAACGGGTTCCGAAGCGTCTCGCCTTCATCGGCCGTGTAACCGAACAGCACCACGACTCCGTCAGAGAGCTTTTCGAGCAGCCGGGCGCGCCGGCCGGCAAACACTTCCCAGGGCTCGCGGTCCGCCGCCACGGCCAGCGCCACAAGAAGAATCGTCCCCAGAAGCAGGCGCGCCGTTTTGCGCATGTTTTGCAGTATACAGTACAATGGCGGGTTTCTGTCCGAAGTGCTGGAGGGAACCCACGGGGGTCGGGGATGCAAGGAATCGGCCTGATGCTGCGATTTTTCGCGTTTCTTTTCAACCTTGCCCTGGGCCTGTGTCTTTTCCTCCTGACGCTGCTGGTGATTTCCACCGGCATTCATAATATCCAGCTCGCCCCGGTTCCCCTGGAGCGATCCACACTCACCTACACCCTGCTGATCGCCTCGATTGGTTCCTTTGTAGGGATGGTGCTGGCCCTTCGCCAGGGCCGCGCAACGAAGTTTCCCATGCTGTTCTGGAACCTCCTGATCGTTGCGCTGCTTCTGTGGACGCCCTTGCGCAGCTCCTTCAGCTTTGCCGGCCCGGATCAGGCGCGGCAGGGTTTCTACATCTTCCTGGCCTCGTTGCTGGCCTTGTGGGGAAGCTGGCTGCAGTGGAGAAGCGGCGGGCGGTAAACGGCTACCCCTGCGGTCCGGTGCAGCGGATTTCCTCGCTCACGTTCGAAAATTTCTCAAAGTTCTTCCGAAACCGGCCGGCCAGATCGCTCGCAGCGTGGTCGTAAGCGACCGGATCGGTCCACTGGGCACGGGCATCGAGCACCTGTGGCGGCACGTCGGGACAGGAGCGCGGCACATGCACGCCGAACACCGGGTGCTTGACATATTCCACCTGGCTCATTCGCACTGCCGCAGGCTGGCGAATCGACTGTCCCGCTCAAGGACCGAGGGAACGCAACAATGGCTCCTTTCTCTTGGCTTGAAGAGGTTCAACGAGCTTTTCACACCACCATTGAATCCAGAGCAGCTATCGGAGTATACTTCGGCATAGACGGCCGTGGGCGCACCCAGCAAGTACAAGGAGGCTGCAGTGCCAAACCAATCTTCCGGCACACTCGACGCGCTGAAACGCGTGGAAATTACCGGGCACCAGCAACACGGTTCAATCGAGATCTTTCATTTGCGTTGGCCCGGCAGCAACGGGCTCGACTATGTCACGCTGGACGAAGCGCTCGAGGCCAGGTGGATCGAAATCACGGAATTCACTGAGGCCGGTCAGGTGCCACGTATCAAGATCGACAACCGCTCGGATCACCTGGTGTTCCTGATGGCGGGCGAACAGCTCGTCGGATGCAAGCAGAATCGCGTTCTGAATGCCAGCATCATGGTTCCCGCTCGCAGCGAGATGCCGCTCCCCGTGACCTGTGTGGAGCGCGGCCGTTGGGGATATAGCAGCCGAGGTTTTTCGAGCGGGCACAGTTCGTCCCATTACAGACTTCGAGCGATGATGGCAGCACAGGCCGCGGAAAGCTATCGGCAGGAGGGTGTGCCGGAAGCGGGTCAGCGGGCCGTCTGGCGTGAGGTGTCCCGAAAGCTAGGGGTGATGGGTTCTAAGTCCCCCTCAGACGCGCTGCAGGAGGTGTTCGGCGATTACGACCGGGAACTGCAAGAATCGGTGGAGAAACTTCCAGCGCCTGCGGGGTGCAGTGGCGCGGTGTTCGTTGTGGCAGGGCGCATCGCCGGCGCGGACCTGTTCGACAACCCAGACACACTCCGCAAGCTCTGGCCAAAGCTCATTCAGAGCTGCACCATCGACGCATTGGAGCCGTTAACAGAGAGCCCGGCTGCGATCGCGCCGGAAGAGATTTCAAGCTGGCTGGAGAGGGGTGCGAGGGCCACGCAAGAGTCTTTTCCATCACCGGGGGTCGGCCAGGACGTGCGCATCGAGGGTGAAGACTTAATTGGCGCCTGTCTGGTTGTCGAGGATCACCCGGTCCACATGGAACTGTTTCGCCGCACCGAGCCGCGACGGACGCAGGCGAGCGGACAGGTCGGCGCGGAACCGCAACAACCAGCGAGCGCCGATGGCCCTGCCCCCGAGGCCGGCGGTCGGCGTCAGAGTTGGCTGCGTCGCCTATTCTGGTAGAGGAGCCGTAACCAGCTCCCACCCCGTATCCTACAGAAGTTTGACCTGTTGATGCCTTTTCGGGCTGCGGATCTTGCGAGATCTGCCCGTTCACATCAGGTGACCAGGAAGTATCCGCTGACGAGTAGCGCTGCAAAAGCGATGCAGCCGGCGATGAGGCCCCAGGGTACACCCGTGCGCTCTTCTATGAGGGCGGTCTTGAACATGGTCATTTGCTCCTTAAGAAGATTAGACGGAGCTGCAGGCCGTTTTGTTCACCCGCATCGTAAAAAATCTATCGGCGAACGCCCGCTCGATCCGGCTGATGCCGTAAAGCTAAAGACAGGGAAACGCGCGTTCCGCACGGAAGGGGTGTGGACATGGCCCATTGCTCCTCTGTTCCTTGACCGTTTGCAATCGAGCCGCTACAGTACGAGAAAAGGCCGTGCAGCACCGGCTGGCGCTTACCCACCATGAATAACAATTCTAACCGCCAACTACTGGCGAGGGTGGCTAAGGCGATTCGTCGCTTTGGCGTTCTACACCGGTCAGCCTGGCTATAGCCGGATCACTGCTGAGGAAATGAGGCTGATCATGAAGAATGCCGCGGATCATGTCTACGCGCTGCTGTGTCTCAAGGAGGAAAACCCGGAGAAGTACGAGTCCCAGATCAGATTTGGGGAACTCTACACCACCAGGTGGGATGAACCTCGCGTTCCGGGAGGTCCAAGTGCGTGAGCTGAATCGCTCGGCGATTGTGGTCACGCCGAAACAGCCATTCCTCGAGTGGCTCCATTCCGTGGACCCCACAAGTTCGGACCTGACACTACATGATCTGGGTCGGGAGCCGATCATTTACCTGGTACCCGAATGTGAGAGTGAGGAAGCTTTCGCTGACAGCCTACGGGAGATGTTCCCTGTCATCTTCGAAGATCAGCTTGCAGGCTGGTGGACCGACCAATCGGCGTGGCCAGTGAATCGGACACTCGACACCTTCCAGGCGTGGTTCGACTGCCAATTTCATTCGATGGTGATGGACCTCCAGGATGAGCTATGATCCAGGACCGACTGTAAGGGCTACCCTCCGGTGACGTAACTTACGTGATTCCGGCCAGGCCGGCCAGGCTGAGATGAATCCTACCACTTCGCAACAATCTGGAAAGGCGAGGACCGCGAAAGTCCCCGTATAGCGGTTCTAACTTCGTCCAGTAGTGCCCACATTTCCGGAAATCGATCATACGCTCGCTCGAAATCTAGCTGAGTCATGTGATTTTTCAGAGGTTCGAACCGTCGCTGAATCTCGCAAACGACGAAAGCCGCTTCCCACATAGGGATCGTGACGGGCCTGTCGCCTTCTGCCCTGCGTGTGCGCGCCGTTCCTGCGACACACAGCGGCGATAGCGATCACCGGCGCTTCAGGCGCCGCGCATGGGTTAGTCGGCCGTCAACTGCATCCTTCATCGTTTGCGGAGTGTCCGACTTGGGCAGCCAACCTCTCGTGCCCTTGTTAACCAACTCCGGCAAAACCCGCCAAATTTTTGCGACGTGTCCGGCTTAGGTCTACCAAGCGTCCGTTCGTATTAACCAACTGCGGAGAAACCGACTCACACCTGATACCTTGGCACCTACCCCTGCGGTCCGGCGCAGCGAATCTCTTCGCCCACGTTGGAGAATTTTTCAAAGTTCTTCCGGAAGCGGCCGGCCAGATCGCTCGCAGCGTGGTCGTAAGCGACCGGATCGGTCCACTGGGCCCGGGCATCAAGCACCTGCGGCGGCACATCGGGACAGGAGCGCGGCACATGCACGCCGAACACCGGGTGCTCGACATATTCCACCTGGCTCAGCCGACCCGAGAGTGCGGCGTGGAGCAACGCCCGGGTGTAGGGCAGGCGCATCCGCTTCCCCACGCCATACGGCCCACCCACCCAGCCGGTGTTGACCAGCCAACAGTCGGCCTCGTGCCGGCGCAGCCGTTCCCCCAGCATGTCGGCATAGATCGCGGGGGGCCGGGGCAGGAAAGGCGCGCCGAAGCAGGCGCTGAAGGTGGCCGTGGGCTCTTTGCCCAGGCCGCGCTCGGTGCCCGCCACCTTCGCCGTGTAGCCGCTCAGGAAATGATACATAGCCTGCTGGGGAGTGAGCCGGGCAATGGGAGGCAGGACGCCGAACGCGTCCGCCGCCAGAAACACCACGTGCTCCGGGGGCCCGCCGATCCCGGGGATGACGGCGTTGTCGATGAAGTTGACCGGGTAGGCGGCGCGGGTGTTCTCGGTGATCGAGTCGTCGTTGTAATCGAGCAGCCGCCGCTCGGAATCCATAACCACGTTTTCCAGAACCGTGCCGAAGCGGATGGCGTTCCAGATTTGCGGTTCGTTCTCTCGCGAAAGCCGAATGCACTTGGCGTAACAGCCGCCCTCGAAGTTGAACACGCCGGAGTCGCTCCAGCCATGCTCGTCGTCTCCGATCAGCCGGCGCTGCGGGTCGGCGGAGAGGGTCGTCTTGCCGGTGCCCGAAAGGCCGAAAAACAGCGCCACGTCACCGGGCGGGCCCACGTTGGCCGAGCAATGCATGGGGAAGACGTCGCGCTCCGGCAGCAGATAATTCAGGATGCTGAAGACGCTCTTCTTCAGTTCCCCGGCGTAGCTGGTGCCGCCGATCAGCACCGTCTTCCTGGCGAAATTCAGAATGATGAAGTTTTCCGAGCGCGTGCCGTCCTCGGCGGGGTCGGCATGGAATCCCGGGGCGAAGAACAGGGTGAACTCGGGCACATGATCCTCGGTGCCCTCCGGGTTCGGGCGCACGAATAGCTGCCGTGCGAACAGGTTGTGCCAGGCCCTCTGCGTGATCACGCGTATGGCAAGGCGGTAGTGCGGGTCGGCTCCGGCGAAACAGTCCTGCACGAACAAATCCTGACCCTGCAGGAAGGCCAGGTACTTGCTGTAAAGGAGCCGGAAATGCTCGGGCGAGATGGGCTGATTCACCGGGCCCCAGGATACGGTTTTTTCCGTCGTCTCATCGCGCACAATGAACTTGTCGTTGGGGGAGCGGCCGGTAAAGTGACCCGTGCGCACGACGAGGGGCCCGCCCGCCGCCAGCAGCCCTTCCTTGCGCGCGATGGCCTTCTCGATGAGCTGCGCGGTGCCGAGGTTCCAGTAGACGGTGTCGGCGTTGCGAATCCCGTGCTCGCTCAAGCCGTAACGGCTGGGTCTGATGCCGGTGTCTTGCATCGAGATCGGAAGCCTTTACACCCGCGTGCGGAATTTGGATTGTAGCAAAGCGAGCTTTTCCTCCAGCGTGAGGGGCGGGGACTTCGGTTTTTCCGGCCGGGCTTGCCTGGGCCGGGCGCTTTGGGGCGCAGTTCCGGCTTGCCCCTTGACCGGTTGGCCGGTCGGGCTCTCCGCCGCACCTTGCGCCGGGGCCTTGGGCGACCCACGCCCCTTGACCGGCCGGGCCGCGGCGTCGGCGCTTGCGACCGCCTTCCGCGCAGGACGCTCGGGCCGCGGCGGCTTGCGGACCCGCTCGCCTGCGGCAGCCTTCGTTTCCGAGCGAGGCTTCTCCGCCCGTGGC
>JACQDG010000241.1 GCA_016201185.1 Acidobacteriota bacterium
CAGGGGCTGCTCTGGATGCTCCAGCACCAGGGCGATCCGCGCCGGCCCTGGAAGGCCATCAAGATCGACGCGCTCACTACCTCCCACCACGTTGGCTGGGCCGATGTGGACGGCGACGGCAAGAAGGAGCTGATCAACGCCCCGCTGATCGGTCCCCAGGCCCTGGCCCCCCGCTACGAAGACCGCGTGCCACTGGTTTATTACAGAATTCCTAAGGATTGGACCAGCGAGTGGAAGCGCGAAACCATCGACGACCAGCTCACCGGCGTGCTGCACCGTCTCCGCCCGGTCCATTGGGACGGCGGAAAGCGCGAGCAAATCCTGACGGCCGGCTTCGACGGCATCGTTCTGCATCAAGCCAGTGGCACAGGCGACAAGCTTCGATGGGAGAACAAGCTGCTGGCCCGTGGCCACGAGGAGGCGCCGCCCCGGGCCGGCGCCAGCGACGTGCGTCTGGGGCATTTGAACAAGCGGCGGTTCCTTGCCGCCGTCGAGCCGTGGCACGGCAACGAGGTCGTCGTCTACACCGAAGACGCCGCCGGGCGCTGGCAGCGCCGGGTCATCTTTAGCGAATTGGTGGAAGGCCACGAGGTCGCCCTCGGCGACTTCAATGGCAACGGCCGCGACGACATCGTCGCCGGTGACCGGGGTAAAGGCGCCAGCGTCCACGTCTTCTACGCCCAGGACGACCGGGGCGAGAAATGGGATCACCACGTCATCGACCGGGGCGGCATGGCGGCTTCCGGCTGCGCCACGGCTGATCTCAACGCTGACGGCCGCGTCGACATCGTCTGCATCGGGGCCGCCACTAGCAATCTGAAGTGGTATGAAAATGTCGCTCCTGCAAGGCGGTAGGCAAGGGTTCTCGGTGTTTCGGCCGCTGCCGACTGGTCTGTTTGCCCTCATCCTGGCCGCCTCCGCTGGCTCGGCCCAGACGTCCTTGCCGGGCACTGTGCCGCTCACCCTCGAAGGCGACCTGGCCGCCCGCATGGTGGATGGGATCCACTCCTTCCTCGAGCGGGAAACTGTGGCCACCGCTCAGAAGCGCCACAGTCAGTCGGCGCCGCCCAACCCGGAGCGGTTCCGAAAAATTATCGGCGCCGTGGACCAGCGCGTCCCCGTCACCGCACTCGAGCTCGATGCCACCACTTCCCGCCCGGCCCAGGTTGCTCGCGGCGCGAATTACAAGGTGTATGCCGTGCGGTGGCCCGTCTTCGACGGCGTCACCGGTGAGGGACTGCTGCTCGAGCCGGATACCCCGCCGGCCGCTCGGATCGTCGCCATCCCCGACGCCGACTGGTCCCCGGAAATGTTGGCCGGTTTGGCGCCAGGCGTGAATCGCGCCACCCAATTCGCGCGACAGCTAGCTGAGAACGGCTGCCAGGTGGTGGTGCCGGTGCTGATCGACCGCCGCGATACCTGGTCCGGCATCCCTGGCATCCGCATGACCAACCAGCCCCATCGGGAGTTCCTTTACCGCATGGCCTTCGAAGTGGGTCGCCACATCATCGGCTACGAAGTGCAGAAAATCCTGGCGGTGGTGGACTGGTTCGGGCAGGGGAATGCCGGGCCCGGAGGCCGCGCGCCCATCGCCGTCGCCGGCTATGGGGAAGGCGGCCTGCTGGCGCTTTACAGCGCGGCCGTCGATCAGAGGATCGATGCTGCTCTGGTCAGCGGCTACTTCCAGCCTCGGGAGCAAGTCTGGAAAGAGCCTATCTATCGCGATGTGTGGGGCCTCTTGCGCGAATTCGGCGACGCCGAACTGGCCGGCCTGATCGCCCCGCGCGCACTCATCGTAGAAGCGGCGGCAGCGCCCGCGGTCAGCGGTCCGCCGCCCGAGACCAAGCAGCGCCAGGGCGCCGCCCCGCATGGCCGGCTGGTGAGCCCCGCGCTACAGTTGGTGGAAACGGAAGTGGAACGCGCTCGGCCGTTTTTCGCCGCCTTGAAGGCCGCCGGAAAATTGCGGCTGGTGGCAAGCGACGGAGGCAGCGGACAACCGGGCTCCGAAGCAGCCATAGCTGC
Source organism: Acidobacteriota bacterium (assembly GCA_016201185.1). Classification (GTDB taxonomy): domain Bacteria; phylum Acidobacteriota; class Terriglobia; order Bryobacterales; family JACQDG01; genus JACQDG01. Next base: position 2,023 of record JACQDG010000241.1, read on the forward strand.
GCTGCTGCGCGCCCTGGGTGTCACTGCGAGTTTGCGGCCCCCCGGCAGCCCGCCTTCCGACGCCCGCCGCAACTACGATCCGCTGCCGCGAATGAAACGCCAGCTCGATCAGCTTGTAGCCTTCACGCAGGAACTGGTGAGAAAGTCTCCTGCCCGGCGCGCCGGGTTCTGGTCCAAGGCCGATGCCTCTTCGCCCGAGCGCTGGCAGGAAACCACGAGGTTTTACCGCGATTACATTTGGGAAGAGGTAATCGGCCGCCTGCCACCGCCGAGCCTTCCGGCCAATGCCCGCTCGCGGCTGATCTACGACGAGCCGAAATTCCGGGGCTATGAAGTGACGCTGGACGTCTGGCCGGACGTTTTCGCTTACGGGATTCTGTTGGCGCCGAAAGATCTCCGGCCTGGAGAGCGCCGCCCGGTCGTGGTCTGCCAGCACGGCCTGGAGGGCCGCCCGCAGGATGTGGCCGGCCCGAAGTCAGACTCGCCTTATTACCATCGCTTTGCTGCGCGGCTCGCCGAAGAGGGATTCATCACCTACTCTCCACAGAATCCTTACATCGGTGAGGACCGCTTCCGCCTCATCCAGCGCAAGGCCCACCCGCTGAAGCTGGCCCTGTTTTCCTTCATCATCGGGCAGCACCAGCGGACACTCGAATGGCTGGCCTCGCTGCCCTTCGTGGACCCGGCCCGCATCGGCTTTTACGGCCTTTCCTACGGCGGCAAGACGGCGGTGCGCGTGCCGCCCCTGCTCGACGGCTACGCGCTTTCTATTTGCTCGGCCGACTTCAACGAGTGGGTGTGGAAAAACACGAGCGTCGACGCGCCCTACAGCTATCTCCTGACGGGTGAATACGACATGATCGAATTCCTCGCCAATGTGGCCAACTACGCCGAGCTGGCTAACCTGATGGCGCCGCGGCCGTTCATGGTGGAACGCGGGCACAACGACGGCGTGGCGCCGGACGAGTGGGTGGCTTACGAGTACGCCAAGGTGCGGAACTTCTACGCCAGGATGGGCCTGCCCGACCGCACGGCCATTGAATTCTTCAACGGCCCGCACACCATCAATGGGAAAGGCACGTTCGAGTTCCTGAGGCGTCACCTGCGGTGGCCGAATTAGGTCATCTCGATGGTCTCCGCAATTTCTTTGCAAATGAACGCCGTCTTCTCGCGTGCCAAATAGTCCGGTGGTCAGCTAAACTGAATGTTGTCGGCTAGGCTTTGGGGCCTGATCTGCTGTCATGGATGGAAAACCCTTGTCTCTCAATCGCTTCAGCGCTTTTTCGACGTACCATTTGGTTTTGTTGACTCTTATTGTGATTCTTCTCCCGGCTTGTTCGGGCGGGCCAGCCGCGCGGACAGCGGCTTCCACTCCGCGCGAAGCGGCCCCGGTGGTCATTGGCCAAGTGGTGCAGAAGCCGATGCCGATCGACCTGCGCGCCATCGGGAACGTCCAGGCGTATACCACCGTCTCCATCAAGGCTCAGATATCGGGAGAACTCACCGCGGTCCATTTTGTAGAAGGCCAGGACGTGAAGAAGGGCGACCTGCTCTTCACGATCGACCCGCGCCCCTTCGAAGCCACCTTGAAACAGGCGGAAGCCAACTTGAAGCAAGCCGAGGCCAACCTGAAACAGGCCCACGCCAACCTGGCCAAGGACACGGCCGAAGCGAAGAACGCGGAAGCCGAAGCGGCCCGCTACGCGCAGTTGTTCAAAGCTGGTGTGGCGGCGGCGGAACAGTACGACCAGTTTCGCACCAAGGCGGACTCTTCAAAAGCCGCCCTGCAGGCCGACGAATCCGCGATCCAGGCCAGCGAGTCCGCCATCCTGGCTAATCAGGCTGCGATTGATACCGCGCGGTTGCAGTTGGCGTACACCGCCATCCGCGCGCCTATGGATGGGCGCACCGGCAGCCTTATGGTCCACCAGGGCAACCTGGTAAAGGCCAACGACGTTCCCATCCTGGTGGTGATCAACCAGATTCACCCCATCTATGTCGCCTTCTCCGTCCCCGAGCAGTATCTGCCGGAGGTCAAACGTCGCATGGCCCAGGGAAAGCTGAAAGTGCAGGCCACGCCGAAGGACGGCGGGCGCCCCGTCACCGGCCAGCTCACTTTCGTCGACAACAACATCGACCTGAACACCTCGACCATCATATTGAAGGGCACTTTTGCCAACGAGGACAACTCTCTGTGGCCGGGCCAGTTCCTCGACACGGTCTTGACCCTCACCACGCAAAAGGACGCCATCGTGGTTCCGTCCCAAGCCATCCAGACCGGGCAGCAGGGCCAGTTCGTCTTCGTCGTCAAGCCGGACTCCACCGTGGAGGCCCGCCCCGTGGTAGTGGCCCGTAGAACGGAGCAGGAAACGGTGATAGACAAGGGTCTCCAGCCTGGAGAAAGAGTCGTGACGGAAGGCCAACTGCGGCTTGTTCCGGGCGCCCGCGTCCGCGAAATGAAGGCCGCCCCTGAGGTGCGCCCATGAGCATTGCGGAACTCTTTATTCGCCGTCCTGTGATGACCACCCTGGTCATGCTGGGAATCCTTATGTTCGGCATCATTGCGTACCGGGCGCTGCCGGTCAGCGACTTGCCGAACGTCGATTTCCCCACCATCCTGGTCACAGCCCAGCTTCCCGGGGCTAATCCGGAGACGATGGCTTCGTCGGTGGCCACCCCGCTCGAGCGGCAGTTTTCCACCATCGCGGGCCTGGACAACATGAGCTCTACCAGCGCCCAGGGAGTCACCAACATCACGGCGCAGTTCTCGCTGGACCGCAATCTGGACGCCGCCGCGCAGGACATCCAGGCGGCCATCACCTTTGCCCAGAAGCAACTGCCACCGGGCATGCCGAATCCGCCCTCCTTTCAGAAGGTCAACCCCGCCGACCAGCCCGTTCTTTACATGTCGCTGAACTCCCCGACCCTGCCTGTTTCGACGGTGTATGAATACGGGGATACCCTCATTGCCCAGCGCATTTCCACGGTGAACGGCGTGGCCCAGGTGCAGATCCTGAGCCCGCAGAAATACGCCGTCCGGGTGCAACTCGATCCCAACGCCCTGGCCACGCGGGGCATCGGGATCGATGAAGTCCATCGAGCGGTGGGACAGGCCAACGTCAACCTCCCCATGGGAATCCTGTACGGCTCCCACCAGGCCTTTACGGTGCAGGCCACCGGGCAGCTTTTCGAGGCGGAGGCTTACCGGCCGCTGATCGTGGCCTACCGCAACGGCCACCCCGTGCGGCTGGAGGAACTCGGGCAGGTCGTCGACAGCATGCAGAATGACAAGGTGGCAAGCTGGTTCGGCCTCCGCAGAGGCGACCAATTTGAGATGCGCCGCGCCGTCATTCTGGCGGTGCAGAAGCAGCCCGGCACGAACACCGTAGAGGTGGTGGACGCCATCAAGAAGCTGCTGCCCAGTTTCCGCGCCCAGATGCCGGCCTCGGTCAACCTGAACGTGGTCTACGACCGTTCCGAGTCAATCCGGGATTCGGTGAACGACGTGAAGTTCACCCTGTTTCTCACCATCTGCCTGGTGGTGCTGGTGATCTTCCTGTTTCTGCGGAATTTTTCCGCCACCGTGATTCCCAGCCTGGCGCTGCCCATGTCCATCGTGGGTACCTTCGCCATCATGTATCTGTTGGGCTACAGCCTGGACAACCTCTCCTTGATGGCATTGACTCTTTCGGTCGGTTTCGTAGTGGACGATGCCATCGTCATGCTGGAGAACATCGTTCGCCACATGGAGATGGGCGAGCCGGCGATGCAGGCGGCGCTGATCGGGTCCAGGGAAATCGGCTTTACCATCGTCTCGATGACGATATCGCTGGCGGCCGTGTTCATCCCCGTGCTTTTTATGGGCGGCATCCTCGGGCGCCTGTTCCACGAATTCGGGGTAACTATTGGCGCGGCGATCCTGGTCTCCGGTTTCGTTTCCCTCACCCTCACGCCCATGCTCTGCAGCCGGTTTCTGCACCCTGCCGCGCATGAGAAACACGGCCGCTTCTATGAGGTCACGGAGCGCTTCTTCCAGGGCATGCTGCACTTTTATGACTGGACGCTGCGGCGTTCCCTGCAGCACCGCCGGACGGTGATGGTCATCTCACGTGCCCTGATCTTCGCCACCGGCTAC
>JACQDG010000242.1 GCA_016201185.1 Acidobacteriota bacterium
CCCGATCCTGCTGCTTTCAAAGAAGCGCCGGCATTACCTGACCATCAATTATCTCGACGCGCAGGACCGCCAGCAGGCCATGGTGCTGGAACTGGGCAAGAATATCGTCCGGACCACGCTGGCAAGCCTGGAAGCGCGAACGGGCAAGAGAATCGAGTACCAGGACGATGAGGCCCGCAGGGCCGTGGGGAACTGACCTATGCGCATGCTTTGGATGTGCTTGCTGGCGGCGCCCTTGTGGGCCCAACAACCTCCGCCCGAGGCCCCGCCGCCGGAAGTTCCGTTGTCGGGCGTCGAGATCGAGCACCAGCATCTGCGGCAACTGCTAAGCTTGCGCCGGGTCTATGTGGACCGTCTCTCGGGGGGCGATAGCGCCGCGCAGGTCCGTGACATGATCATCGCGGCGCTCCAGCGCGCCCGCTTGTTCATCGTGACCGAGGATGAGTCGCGGGCCGACGCTTACCTGCGCGGCTCGGCCGAAGACCTGGTCTTCACCGAAACGCGATCTTCTCGCGAAGGGATCAACGCCCGCGCCAGCAGCCGGATCAGCAACAGCCGGAGCCGCTATGACGGAGATTCGGCCGCGGCCGCCCTCGGGGTGGGGGAAAGCGAGGACAGCTACTCCAAGGAGCGGAAACACGAAGCGGTTGCGGCCCTGCGGCTGGTGTCGCGCGACGGCGATGTACTCTGGTCCGCCACCCAGGAAAGCCTGGGCGCCAAGTATAAGGGCTCCAGCGCCGACGTGGCCGAGAAGCTCGCCAAGGAACTGGCGGCCGCTTACGCCCGCGCCCGCAGGCTGGCCAGCCAGCCAGCAGGGCCGAATTCCGCTTTGGCCGGCCCTGGCCGCAATCTGCGCCGGAATCGGGACACCGGCCCCGCTTTGCGCCCAGGTTGCGGTGGACAGCATCGAGCTGCGCATCGAGCCCGGGCACGAGAGGATCCGCCCTTACGAAACAGCTGTCATTCAGTTGCGCGCCTACGGGCATGTTAATAACCGCCGCGCACGGCTGCCCGAGATTGGCGCTACTTTCCACCTCGAACAAAAAGACAGCGGCTGGATTTCCAGACCCTTTCGCTACGCGGGACCGGATGAGGAACCGTTCTCATCGCAGGGAAAACGGCCCTCCCCGGGCCGCTTGGCCGGTGTTCCCGCCGCCGACTCCCTCCCACGTGACGCCTTCCTTTACACCGCTCCGGGAAAAACCGGCAAGTACACGATCGAAGCGCGCACCCGGGATAACCGGGCCAGAGTGCAGATCGAGGTTACCCCGGCGGCGCCTTCCCATCGCGTCGCCGAAACCACTTCCTTTGGACCGGAATCACAGGCCCGCGACTTTTACCGCGACCTGGCCGAGCACTACGCCCCGCTCATCTGCCAGGAGACCTGGTTCGATCCGAAAGCTGATTTTCTAGCCCGCTTCGACTATGACGGCGATTGGCGCGGCGACAACAATTGGGACCATCTTTACCAGGGCAGCTCCCAGGCCTACGTCTACTACGCCGCCATGGAGACGCCGACGCATTACTTCCTGGTCTATAACTTTTTTCACCCCCGCAGTTACTCCGACCGCTGCGGCACGCCCCGCGCCTGCCGGGAAAACGACAACCAGGGCCTCATCCTGACCATCCATAAAGACGGCAGCAAGTACGGCCGGCTGCAAGTGGTGGAAACGCTGGCCGACAACAATATCTATTCCTACACCGCCGATCCCCAAATTCGCGAGGGGGCGCACCGCATCGACGGGCAATTGAAGCTGTGGCGCGACAGCAGCCCTATTGTTTTCGTCCAGTCCGGCCAGCACAGCGTCCACGGGGCCGCCCATCCGGATCACTCCCGCTTTTCGGTGGAGCGGATGGATTTCACGGCCTCCACCGGGGTGACTTACAGGTACGCCGGCGCCGCAGCCCGCCCCGCCCATGCTAATGACCGAGGGGTTTCCTACGAGCTGTTGCCCATCGCCGAGCACTGGTGGCCCCGCGCCACCACGAGCGTAGGCCTCGACAGCGGCGCGTTTGACGATTACTTCCGTTACGCTCCGTTCGGGCACCGGCCCCACGCCGCGGCGGACGAAATCGCCGGCGCCTTCCAGGGCCGCAAGTTCGGCGCCGACCCGGGCCGGCCATTCTGGTCTTGGCACGACACGCTTACGCTCACCCGAAGGCTGCTGGCCATCGGCCAGCTAGGAATGGATCCGGCCTATGCCGTGTTCGTCAACCTGCGGTTCCCGTCCGGCGCGCCCTTCTCGCTGAGCTACACCTACAACCCATATCTGGAAGCTAGCGGTCGGCGCGACGCCGTCACCGCTGTCTCCCGCGCCCGGAGCGCCGAGCCGGAAGTGGGCGCTGCCACGCCTGTCGCGCAGGGCGATCGCCCTGCCCCTCCCCGCGCCGAGCGCCAGTTGCTTTCCCCTCCGGCCGAAAAGCCCCATTACAAGCTGAAGGAGAAACACGGCCAGCTTGAATTCCACGCCCGGGTGGACGGCGTCGCCTTTCTGTTCATTCGCGGGGACCAGATCGAGGTGGAATACGCCGGCGGCCGGCCCATGGACGAGATCCGCTACCGCTTTTCCCAGCCCCTGCCCGCTGAGGAATTGGACGAAGTCAAGCTGGAGGATGTGGACGGCCGGGGCTCGGTGCGACTACTCGAGTGGCCCAACTCTGGTAACCAGTATCAGGCCAAGATCCGCATCCAGGACCTGAAGCCGGGCGCCGCCCCCTATCGCTTCAAGCTTGTATGGAAGCGGTAGACGGGGACCGGGCCGGAGATCAGACCGAAAAGATCCGGCGAATCTTAGAGACCCCGGCTTTGGCTTCCTTGAAATCAGGTTCGCCGGCCAGATAGCGGGCGAAGCTGGTGTACTGGGCGCCCAGTTTGGAGCCGTCCGAGGAAAACTTCGCGTCTTTGAAGGAGTTGTTCACCGCGCGGTAGTCGTTGCCGAAGATGGCCAGGATGGGCATACCGAAAAACTTGGCCACTTCCGCCGGCTGGATATCCAGATGGGAACAGCGATTGAGCAGCAGGTGAATGTTGGACTTGGGAATGCCATAATTCTGCAATTGGTCCAGTTTCCGCCGGGCCAGGTGAAGGCTGCCCATCTCCGGCGTGACCACCAGCATGATGTGCTTCGAGTTTTCGAGTACGTCCCAACAGGAAGTAAATAGTGTGTCAGGCAGATCAACCAGAGCAAACTGGTAATTCTGCCGGGCATATTCCAGGATGGCAAACGTCTTGCCGCCGGACAGAACCATGGGAGTGCCCGGGGGAGGGGTGCAGAGTATGTCTACTCCGCGTACGGACTCGACCAAGTTGCGCCAGATACATTCTTCCAGCCGGTCGGCCCGCTCGATGGCCTCTCGCAAGGTGTACTTGGGCTCAAGCTTCAGCCAGAAAGCAATGACGCTGTTGTGGAGATCGAAATCGGCCAGCAGGACGGCGTGCTTGTTTCGCGCGAGCGCCGCCGCAGTGTTTACGGCGACAGTGGTCGCACCGCAGCCGCCGCGAGCCGGCAAGAACGCAATCAACGTGCCGGCCCCCGCCTGATGGTGCGCCGCGGCCAGCTTGTGCTGCAACAGACGCTGGACCGCGTGCTGCATCTGCTCGACCTGGAAGGGCGGAAACCACAGTTCCCGCACGCCCTGATGCCTCAGTTCCAGCAACACTTGGCGGTCGCAAAAAGAATGCACCGCGATGACTGGCACCTGGGGGCGCAGCGCCCCCAGGTGGCCGATGAGTTGGCAGGCCCGCTGGTAGTCGGCCAGGTTGAGCAGAACGGCGTCCGGGTTTAACTGCCGCAACAGGATGCCCATTTCCACCCGGTCCGGGTACCGCTCGACCTGTTGAGAAACGCTCAGACCGGGCATGCCAGCCAGGTTCTCTTTCAAGTCCTTGACGATTTCGCTCTCGGGCCCGATCAGTAATGCGCGCAGCATCCTCCTATCCGGCTCCTTGGGGGAGCGTGTTTCACAGGGCCTGCAACCCGCAGGCAAAGTCCCCCTGCTTTTCTATCGGTCATATCCCCAAATCTCAGGAGAGGTACAGGCTAAGATCTGGCAGAGTTAGGCCGTGGCCTGGGGCAAGAGGCCGAAGCGGCGTTCGCGGCCCTGGAACTCCCGCACCGCCGCTTCCAGATCGGCCGCGTCGAAATCCGGCCACATGCGCCGGGTAAAGACCAGTTCGGCGTAAGCGCTCTCCCAAAGCAGGAAGTCGCTCAGCCGCTGTTCCCCTCCGGTCCGGATCAGCAGGTCAACGTCAGGGGCGGAAGAGCCGGAGTGGATTGCTTCACCGAGAAGAAGCGCGAACTGTTGGCGCGAGGTTGCGGGTGCTGCGTGGAGCCCCCGCGCGGCTTGGAGGATGGCGTCCCGGGCCGAGTAATCCACCGCCAGCCGCAGGCGCATCGTCCGTCCTCGGACGGTCAGGGCCTCGACCCTTTCCACCGCTTGCCGCAGACCGGACGGCAGCCGGTCCCGCCGTCCGATGACCTTCATGCAGATTCCATGGGCGACGCAGCGGTCGGCTTCGGCTTCCAAGTAGGCGCGAAAAAGTTCCAGCAGCCCCGCCACCTCGGCGGTCGGGCGCCCCCAGTTGTCCGCAGAGAAGGCGTAAAGGGTAAGGGTGCCGATCCCCTGGCCCGGGGCCGCCTCCACCACCCGCCTCACGGCGTCGGCCCCCGCCCGGTGCCCCTCCAGCCGCGGCCGGCCCCGAGCGGCAGCCCAGCGCCCGTTGCCGTCCATGATGATGGCCACGTGTAGCCCCGGTGGGGCCGGATCCGGACAAAGGCTTCGCTCCATCGAGCCCAGGATACCTTTTCGCTTTCAATACTGTCAAGTACTTTGAATTATAAAGTTGAAAACACGGGAACAACGGCGGAAAATAGAAGTGGTCTGTTTCCGCCCTTTCGCCGGGGAGGCCGTTCCCCGAACTGTGGGAGCTACCTATAATGCCGCTCCGGCGAATCCTTGCGCTGATCCTTTTCCTAGAAGTCTTCCGCCCGCCCGTGACCCCGGCTCTCTGGCGCGCGCCGGACAATGCGGAGGGCGGCATCTACTTCGTCAGCCTGGAGGGCGACGACGCCAATCCCGGCACGCGACAGCAACCCTGGCGGCGCATTGAGTGGGCCATGACGCGCCCCTTCCTGCGCGGGGGTGACACAATCCGCATCCGCGGGGGCGTCTACCGGCCGCTCGCCGAGCCTGACTCGCGCCGCCACAACTCTACCCCCG
>JACQDG010000243.1 GCA_016201185.1 Acidobacteriota bacterium
ATCTCCTTCAGCCGCTGGGCGATGATCTTCTCCTCTCCCGGCTTCAGCGTGTTCGACACGATCGAGAACAGGCGGGCCGGCTCGCTCGAGCGGGGCTGCTCCTTGAGCGGCGGCGGAGCGTCTGCTTTCACCATTTCGCGGTTGTCCCCGCCCATCACCTCGATCTGCGGCTCGCCCCGGCGCAGCGCCTCAACGCATTGCTGCCGGGTCAGGCCGAAGGCCTTCTCGTCCCAGCGCACCGCGGCGTGCGGCACCTCGTTGCCGACCTGGCGGTAGTACACCTCGGCTTCCACGCCGGGGATGGCCGCCACAACCTTCACGATGTGCTGCATGCGCGCTTCCCACGCCCGGCAATCGGGCTGGTAGTCGCGCTTCGAGGACCACTCCACCGCCGCCCACACGCCGATGATCTCTTCCTTGCCGACTTTCATGGGCCGGCAGATGGAGCCTTCGTAGGGCGAGCCGTTGCGCAGCGCGGCCTCGATCAGGTCCTTGCGACCGAACAGGAGTCCGGTGCACTGCGGCCCGAACAGGCCCTTGCCGCCGCTGACGCAAAACAGGTCCGGCCCGAGGCTCGCCAGAAATCGCAGGCGCTCAAAAGGAGGACACAGGGCCGCCGCATCCAGCAGGAACGGCACGGCCCGCCGCCTGCAAACGGCGATGGCCTCTTCGAGCTTCACCGGTCCCGTGTCGCCGAATTCGTACTCCATCATGGCCGTCTTATCGCCGATGGCCGCCTCCAGTCCGGCCAGGCTGTTGACGACCACCAGCCTGGCGCCGGCCAGAGCAATGCCCCGGTCCCAGACGCTGCGATGCGTAAGGATCACCTCGTTCCTCATGCCCTCGGTGTCGGGCAGACGGGAGATCTTCTCCGGATCGGTCCCGGCGATGCAGCCGGCGGTAGCCTGCGCGATGCAGGCGGCCGCGCCGCTAGATACCATCGCGGATTCGGTTCCCGCGAAGCGGGCCAGCCGCGCCCCGACGGCCTTTTGCAACTCGACGATTTCCACGAAGTGCTCCGATGCCCGTTCCATGGCGCGGTGCACTTCCGGGGGCATGAGCGTGCCGGAATAGAACGTGGCCACACCGCGTCCATTGATCAGCGTGCGCACGCCCAGCTCGGCGTAAATGCTCTCCGACGCCGGGTTGGTTTTCGAGGCGGGCGCGGCGCTTCCCGCGGTGGCGCCCAGGCCGCCGAGCCAGGGGCTGATTCCGGCGGTTTGCAAGAACGCTCGCCGGTTCCAGGTGAATCCGTTGGTTTTCATAGCGTGCCTCCTTCCGTTGCTCGCATTATACGCCTTGTAGGACAGGCATTCCTGCCTGTCCGGGACTGCTATAATCCTGCCGGGGGATTGTGCCGATGCGACGGTTCCGCTTCTACACGCTGATCCTGGTGGTCGTCGCCGCGCTGGTGGCCAGCTTGCCGTCGCCTTCGCAGCGGAGTCCGGAGCTGCTGCGGCCGCTGCGGCCTCTGGTGCGCGGCAGCCGCGGGGCCGTTGCCGCCGGCACCCCCCTGGTGACGGAGGCCGGCATGCGGATGTTTCACGCCGGCGGCAACGCTGTCGATGCCGGCGTGGCCGCCCTATTCGCCGGCGCCGTGGTCGAGTATTCCCATTACGGCTTCGGCGGGGAAGCGCCCATATTGATCCGCACCCGCGACGGCCAGGTGTTCTCGATTGCCGGCGTGGGTACCGCTCCCCGGCTGGCCACCGCAGAGTTCTTCCGCAAGCGAAGGCCGGGCATTGAGGAGTTGCGCGGCCTGGCCGACGAAGGCCCCATTCCCTCCACCGGCCTGCTCCCGGCGTTGGTCCCCGGCATGGTGGACGCCGGGCTGGTGGCGCTGGAAAGATTCGGCACCAAGAGCTTTGCCGAGGTGGTCCAGCCGGCCCTCGAGCTCGCTGACGGAGGGCCCATTGACGAGATGCGCAGCGGATCCATCGCCCGCTCCGTGCGCTTCTTCCAGCACTGGCCGACCTCGCAGCATGTGTTTCTCCCCAACGGCCACTTGCCGCGGCCCGGCGAGATCTTCCGCCAGCCCGACCTGGCGCGGACGCTGCGCGCCATGGCGGCCGCCGAGAAGGCCGCCCGGCAGAAAGGAGACCGCGCGGGCGGCCTGGAGGCGGTGCGGAACTACTTCTACCGCGGCGAGATCGCTCGCAAGATCGACGCCTTCTCGCGCGAGAACAACGGCCTGCTCCGCTACGAGGACATGGCCGCCTTCCACCTCGATCCGGAACAGCCCCTGCACACCACCTACAAGGAATACGAGGTTTACAAGAACGGCTTCTGGACCCAGGGAGCGGTGATGCTGGAGGCGCTGAACCTGCTGGAAAGGTTTGACCTAGCGGCCATGCGCCACAACTCGGCCGAGTATCTGCACACCCTGGTCGAGGCGCTGAAGCTGGCCTACGCCGACCGCGATAGCTATTACGCCGATCCGAAGTTCGTCCCGCCCCCCATGGAGTTGCTCAGTAAGAAGTATGCGGAGGCTCGGGCGAAGCTGATCGACCCGGCCGTGGCTTCCACGGATTTCCGCCCCGGCGAGATCGCCCTCCGCCCGCCCGTCCACCCGTCGCACTATCCCGGGCCGAAGGCCGGCATCAGCGACGCGCTCGCTGCCCGCGACACCACGTGCCTCAACGTCATGGACCGTGACGGCGTGGTGTTTTCCGCCACGCCCTCCGGCGCCTGGCTGCCTTCCGTCATCGCCGGCGACACCGGCATTCCGCTCACCCAGCGCGGCCAGAGCTTCCTGGTGATAGAAGGCCACCCGAATGTGATAGAGCCCGGCAAGCGCCCGCGTATCACGCTTTCGCCCACCCTGGTCACCCGCCACGGCCAAGCCTACCTGGCGCTCTCCACCCCCGGCGGCGACAACCAGGACCAGAGCCTGCTGCAGATTCTGCTGAACGTGATCGAGTTCGGCTGGAACCCGCAAGTGGCCGTGGAGGCGCCGCGCTTCCAGACCCGCCACCTGGTTTCGAGCTTCGACGTCCACGCTATGTACTCCAACAGCCTGCTGCTCGACGAGCGCATCTCCGATGCGGTTTACAAGGAGCTGGCGGCTCGTGGCCACAAAGTGGAGCGCCGTGCTGCCTGGCAGAACGGCGCTGCGCCGACGGCGATCCGGTTCTTGGCCGACAGCGGGGTGCTCGAAGCTGCCGCCGATCCCTACGGCATGCGCTACGCGGATGCGTGGTAGCCGAATGAGCGGAAATGAGCTTGGAAATTAACGAGGTCTCGCCTGCACGATGTCCCGTTATCGTATCCACTACCTGAAAGAGTCGCAACGGTCGCACGTTCGCAACGCTCCGCCCGTACCGGGCCCCGTTAGGCTGAAGATGAAGGACTATCAGCCGGGCGGGACAATCGAAGCCGCCACGCCCTACGCCGCCTGGAAGCAATTGCGTAAGCAAGAGGGGGAAACGTGCCCGATCCAGGTGGGCGATGCGCTCGAGACCGACACCGGCGCTCTTCTGGTGTGCCGGTACGTGGGGTTTGAGCCGGCCGAGTGGTTCGTGCCGGAGCCGCCTCCGGCGGCGCCTGCTCCGCAAGCCGGCTCTCAGACTGTCCCGCCCGCTGCTACGCAGGGCCAGGCTCCGCCGGCGAGTGGTTGACGCCGTCAATGAAATGCCAGCGCACCGTCGCCAGAAATGCCTCCGCTACCGGGCAGATGTACTTCTGGCGGTGGTAGATCAGGCCCAGCTCGCGGTAGATACGCTCTCCTTCTAAGGGAATCAGCCGCAGGGTTCCAGCCGCGTGCTCGGCCTGGGCAAAGGCCCGGCTGATGAGCGTGACGCCCATGCCTGTGGCGACGAACTTTTTGATCGTTTCGACGCTGGCCAGCTCCATGGAAATCTTGACCCGGTCCTGGAAGCGCCGCAGGTGGCGGTCAAGCTGGTGGCGGGTCTGACCCGTCTTGGGATAGAGCAGCGGGTATTTCACCACCTCCTCCAGGTTCGCCGCCGGCCGGCCTGCCAGCGGATGGTTGGGAGGCGCCAGCACGGCCATCTCGTCCCGGTGAATGGGAAGCACGTGCAGGTGAGGGTGCTTGAAGGGCAGCGTCACCACGCCGAAATCGACCGTGTTCTCCAGAACCTTCTCGATGATTTTGCGCGAGAAGTTGCGCACGATGTCCAGCCGAACATCCGGGTAATCCCGCTTGAACTGCAGGATCATGACCGGCAGAATGTAGAGCACGGTGGCTTCGTTGGCGGCGATCGCCAACTTGCCCCGGGGGCGCTGGCGCATGGTTTCCAGCTCGGCCAGCGCCGCGGTTCGCAGTTCCCGCAGCCGCTCGCCGTACCGCAGGAGGATTCTGCCGCCAGGGGTCAGCTCGACCCGCCGGGCGTGGCGTACAAACAGCGGCTGGCCGCACTCCTTCTCCAGCAACCGGACCTGCGTGCTGATCGCCGGCTGTGTGCGAAACAGCCGCTGTGCCGCGCGGGAAAAGCTTCCCGAGTGCGCCACCTCTACGAAGGTCGCGATCTGCTCCAGATCCATGATCTCTGTTGCGGCACTTCCCTTACTGCATCATAATTGTTTCACAGCGCCCCGGGCTTTTCTATGGATTTCGATCAGTTTCGGTCCTTCGTGGAAGTCGCCCGGCTGAGGAACTTCTCCCGCGCTGGCGGCAAGCTAGGGCTCACCCAGCCCGCCATCAGCACCCAGATCCGGCATCTGGAAGAGGAATTGGGTGTGAAGCTGTTCGACCGCATCGGCAAGAAGGTCTTTCTCACCCAGCCCGGCGTATTGCTGCTCGACCACGCCGGCAAGATCCTCAACGTGCAGAAAGAGGATCTGCAGGCCCTCCGCGACTTGCTGCCGACGCCGGCCGGCCACCTCATCCTGGGCGCCACGGAAGCCAGTTGTCTCTATCTGCTGCACAAGGTCTTCGCCGCTTTCAAAAAGCGGTATCACGATGTCAAGATCACCGTCTACCGCAACTTCACCACCAAGATCGTCCAGAAGCTGCTCGAAGATTCTCTCGACCTCGGTTTTGTGAGCCTGCCGGTGAACGTGCGCGAGATCGCTACTGTTCCGCTGTTCCGTGAGCCGATCGACGTGGCCGTCTGGCCGCAGCATCCGCTGGCCTCGCGGCAAAGCGTGACCCTGGAGGAGATCCGGCATTATCCGTGGATCTTTCCCAAGGCCAGCCGGACGCGCCAGGCGCTGGACGAGTTGTTTCGCAACAACCCGGTTCACGTCACCATGGAGCTGTCGGGGGTCGAGACGATCAAGAAATTCATCGGCATCGGGCTGGGCATTTCGCTGCTCAGCCGGAGCTACGCCAGCGCCGAAGTCAAGGCGGGCCTGCTGAAGCTGATCCCGCTTTCCGAGCCCCGTCTGGAACGGCAGCTCGGCCTGGCCTACCGCACCGACCGGTATCTTTCCCGCTCCGCCCAGGCCTTCATCGAGCTTGCGAAGAAGCATTTCGGCCGGGGAAGCGCGCCGGCCTGAGGTGCACACTAGCTCCCCACCAGCAGCCCCCGTTTTTTTACCAGTTGTGTCCCGGGCTCCTTTCAGGGTAGAACAAATAAAGGGGTTATGCTCTAGGGACTTCATCAATGAACTTAACGGACTCCTACGCGATCGTGGCTTACGTAGCCGGCCCGATCGCGGATTGGGTGGATCGGCTACGAAAAGACTCAGAACCAGGGTGCCCGCACCACGCCCATATCACCATCCTTCCTCCGCGACCGTTGGTCCGCGCCGCTCCCAGCGCGGCAATCGAGTTTGCCCGCCCACTGGTCTCCCAGTTTGAGCCCTTCCAGGTACGATTCGGATCGGTGGAAGCCTTCTATGACTCCCGGGTGATCTATCTTTCCATCTCAGCGGGGGCCTGCGAACTGCTGACCATGCACGATGTGCTGAACACCGGGCTGCTCGAGCAAACGGAGGTTTTCGACTACGTGCCTCATCTCACGTTGTGCCAGCAACTGCCGCAAGAACCCTGGGACCGGCTTCTGGAACCGTATCTCCGCCGTTGGCAGGAGCTCGATGCCAGCCCGCCGATACGCATTGACGCCGTGACCTTCGTGCAGCAGCGCGCCGACGGCCGCTGGATCGACCTGGCCGAGCTGGGGTTGGGGCGCGTGCCGGCGGTCGGTTAGGGATTGCGGCGGTTCCCTCTTTCGGCGGGTGTTAAAATTAAAGTAGAAGTCAACTGATGTTCACTTGGGTTTGTCCCTCCTGCGGCAAGGAATGGGACATTGCCACCGCGGAGTGCCCCGACTGTCGCGGGAAAACCTTCGAGGCGGCGCCGGCGGGCCAGGGCCGCTCCGGCAGGCTCTTCTGGGTTCTGTTGGCCGCGGGGACCGGGTTGGGCGTCGCGGGGCTGTTCTATTGGGCCCGCTATCAGAACCATCGGCTCGCCTCGGCGCCTGAAGTTGCCACGGCTGCCTCCCAATCCGCGGCAACGAAGGACCAGCCACCTCTGGAGCCGGCGCCCGAGCCCTCTTCCGCCCCTCAGCAGATCGAAGTCGCTGGGATCCGACCCTTCTACGATTCCAGGAACAAACCTCAGGTCCGCGCCTTGATTGTGAACCATGGCGAGACGGCGCTTGAAAACCTGACGCTCACCGTCACCCTCCGCCCCCTCAAGTCGGCGCCCGACTCGCTTCCCCTGGCCAAGTTCACCGCCCAAATCGTCTCGGTGAAGCCCGGGGAATGGAGGGAAGTCAAGGCGCCGCTGGATACCTACGCCACCCTGGCCGCCATGCCCAACTGGCGCGAGCTGCGCGCTGACGTGGAAGCGCATTAG
>JACQDG010000257.1 GCA_016201185.1 Acidobacteriota bacterium
ATCAACTCCACAGCCCCGGATTTTCTGTTCTGCACAAGTTGGAGCAAGCTAGAAAATGGTGTAGATAAAGGGCGCCAGAGCCGAGCTCAGGGCGAAGATCAGCAGCGCTCCCAACAGCACCAGCACAATCACGATGGGCAGCAGCCACAGCTTCTTGTTCTGCCGCAGAAACAGCCAGAACTCCCGGAGCAGAGTCAGGCGAGTCATAAGCCTTTAGAAGAGTCTCTCAAATTGCTCCCGGTCCTGGCGGGTCCTGGGGCGCGGGATCCAGCAGGATGCGGCGCCTTTGCGTCGTCGCAGCGGATCTCGCCCCGCCAGCCGCAGCAGGAACCCCACCGGGGTCAAAACTCCATAGTACATGATCGAGAGCAGTACGCGGCTGTTGACGTAGCCCAGCCAGCCGGCGAGTTTCATCCAGGCCCGGTGGAAGGGGACGGTCCATCGCGGAGCCGCCAGGCCGAGCAGCAGCAGGACGGCCCCCGCGCCCCCGAATATTTCGGCCCGCAGCAGATGGCCGCGCCACAGGCTGCCTCCGGCCAGTACCAGAAGGACGGAGCCTACCGCCAGGGCGGTCTTGCGGGCCTGTTTGAGCTCAGCGCGGCGATCAGTCAAGCTGGAACTCCTCCTGCCAGGCTTTGGTTTCGGCCAGCTCGCCCTGCGCGCGTTTGTCGAGCAGGTAATCGCCCAGCGCCAGGTAGTCCATTTCGGTGCGCATAAAGCAGGTGTAGGCCTGCTCGGGCGTGCACACGATGGGCTCGCCGCGCACGTTGAAGGAGGTGTTGACCAGCACCGGGCAGCCGGTGCGGCGCTCGAAGGCGCGCAGCAGATCGTAGTACAGCGGATTCTCCTCGCGGCGCACGGTCTGGATACGGGCCGAGTAATCGACGTGGGTTACGGCCGGGATAGTCGAGCGGGGGACGTTCAGCTTCTCGATGCCGAACAGCCTCTGCTGCCCCTCGGTCATGGAGATGCGCAGTTCGTCGCGCACCGGCGCCACCAGCAGCATGTATGGCGAGTCGCAGTCCATCTGGAAATAATCGGAGACGCGCTCGCGCAGCACGGAGGGCGCGAAGGGGCGGAAGCTTTCGCGGAACTTGATCTTGAGGTTCATCACCGACTGCATGCGCGGAGAGCGGGGGTCCCCGAGGATGCTGCGGGCGCCCAGGGCGCGGGGGCCGAATTCCATGCGGCCCTGGAACCAGCCGACGACCTTTTCTTCCGCCAGCAGGGCGGCCACGCGGTCGGGCAGCGCGCGGTGATCGACCTCGTGGTAGCGGGCGCCGGCCGCGTGGAGAAAATCGCGAATCTCTTGCGGCGAGAATTCCGGCCCGAGAAAGGCGCCGCGCATGCCATCGGAGTGGGGGCCGCAGACCTCGGTGGTGGAACGGGACCTGCCTCCGTACTGATACCAGGCGGAGAGGGCCGCGCCCAGGGCGCCGCCGGCGTCGCCCGCGGCGGGCTGAATCCAGAGCTGCTCATAAGGCCCCTCGCGCAAGATGCGGCCGTTGCCCACGCAATTCAGCGCCACGCCGCCGGCCAGGCACAGGCGGCGCTCGCCGGTGACCTTGTGAACGTGCTGCGCCATCCGCATCATGACCAGTTCGGTCACTTCCTGCACCGAGCGGGCCAAGTCCATCTCGCGCTGGGTCAGCGGCGCCTCCGGTTTCCGGGGGGGGCCGCCGAAGAGGCGATCGAAGGCGCGGTTGGTCATGGTGAGGCCCTGGCAGTAGTTGAAATAGCGCATGTTCAGGCGCAGCGAGCCGTCCTGGCGCACGTCCACCAGCTCGTCCAGCATCTTCTGCGTATAGCGCGGCTCGCCGTAGGGGGCCAGGCCCATCACCTTGTACTCGCCGCAGTTGACCTTGAAGCCCGTGTAATAGGTGAAGGCCGAATAGAGCAGGCCTAGGGAATGGGGGAAATGCATCTCGGCCAGAAGGTGAATCTCGTTGCCGCGGCCCCAGCCGTAGCTCGAGGTGGCCCACTCGCCGACGCCGTCGATGGTGAGAATGGCGGCCGACTCGAACGGCGAAGGGAAAAAGGCGCTGGCGGCGTGCGACTCGTGGTGCTCGGTGAACAGCACGCGCCCCTCGAAGCCGCACTGTTTGGCGATCTCCTCGCGCATCCAGAGCTTTTCCCGCAGCCACAGCGGCATGGCCTGGATAAAAGAACGCAGGCCGGAGGGGGCATAATCGAGGTAAGTCTCGAGCAACCGCTCGAATTTTTGCAGAGGTTTGTCGTAAAAGACGACCAAGTCGAGATCGCGGGCGGCAATGCCGGCGTGGCGCAGGCAGAATTGCACGGCGGCGGCCGGAAAACGGTGGTCGTGCTTCTTGCGGGAAAAACGCTCTTCCTGGGCGGCGGCGACAACTTCGCCGTCGCGCACCAGGCAGGCCGCTGAATCGTGGTAGTAAGCCGAAAGGCCAAGGATCCACATGCCAATTCAGGTTTCTGCTCGCCAGCCGCCAGCTTTTCGTTTCATCACCCGAGGTCGCGGCCGATAATTGCCGGCCAGTGTCACTATCTTAACATTGAGGAAGCGTCAGGGCCTGACGGATACGCCAGGTGTTATACTGACCAGTCCCCATGACACACCGCTCCTTGCTCTCCAACGCAGCCGTAATTGGATCGGCGATTGTCATTCTTCTCGCCGCCCGTTGGATTTGGGTGGCTGGCCTCGGAGACTATGGCTGGGACTACGAAGTTGCCTCCCGCATTCTGCACGGCGAAGTCTTTTTTCGGGATTTTCTGCTGCTTCGCCCGCCGCTCAGCTACTACACCATGGCCGAACTTATCCGTCTATTGGGTCATCACCTGTTTGCGTACCACATCCATCTGTGGTTTTCCTACGTGCTCTGTTTGATCGCCGGGTTACTGCTGGCGCGCGAGTTGGGCGCCCCGCCATCGGCCCTGATAACAGGGGTATCCCTGACGGCGGTGATGACATGTCCCGTCTTTAGCTGGGGACATTCACTGGACTACCAATCCGTGTTTCTGGCAGGAATCGGCATTCTTTGCACGTTGTATAGCCAACGAAGGAAGCCTTGGTGGGCGGCGGCGGCCGGCAGCGCTGCAGCGCTGTGCATTTTTCACAAGCAAAATGTAGGGCTTGCCGTCGCAATTTGTATCCCACTGTTCCTGCCCCGAAAAGCGCTGGCCGTGTACCTAGCCGGGTTCGCTTCCGTTTTTTTTCTGATTTTCAGCTACTTCTCACGGCAGGCCGGCGCAGAGGAAGTTTGGCGACAACTTTTTACCGATGCCGCTTCCTCCAAGGGAGGGTGGTTCCGTACGGCAGCACGAGCCGTACCCCGACTGATTTTCCATCCGGACCTGCCGAGGCGGCGGTGGTGGGAATTAGCAGCGACAGGGACCGTGTACGCAGCCATGCTTCCCATCGTGATCCACATCTTGCGCCGCCGATCCAATGCTGATGAAAAGGACGCTTTTAGTTCCGCAACCGGGATCGCGTGCCTGGCGGGCGCCGGATTGGGCATTGCTCTAAGTCTGATCCAGCTCGAAATCCATGTTCCGCAAAAACTCCTTATTCACCCATGGGGGCTCCTTCTGCAGCTAACCTATATTTTCTTTTTTCTGCTGGTTGCAGCCCATTTCAGGAACGAGCGAGAGATCGGGTGGAGGACCGCTCTATTCCTCGTCCTGGCGATCACCGCAGCCCAAGAGGCAAGCAATCCAAACTTCATTTATTCGGCTACTCTTGTCATCCCGCTGCTGATCGCGCTGCTCGCTCGAAGCCGACTGCTGCTGCACTCCGAAACTGCCGGAATCACGGTAGCTGCCGTGTACCTCCTTGGCACAACTGTTCTCGGTCCCATTTCCTTTTATGGGCTATGCGCCTATCAGCCGACCTACCCACTGCCTGCCGACTCGCCGTTCCGAGGCCTCCGTGCGCCGGAGCCCTATGCCCGACGGGTGGGCGAGATGTGGCGGGAGGTCCGACCCATTGCAAAAAACCGGCGAACCTTATGGCTGATTGGCGGAGGGCCTTTTCTCGCCTACGGAGGGCTGCCGGTCTTCAACGCCGCCTATTCTTGGTATGACAGTTTTCCAGCCCGTTTGGACCGGCACCTCATCCAAACCTGGCAAAGCGATCCACCGGAGGTCGTGCTCCTGCGAGATGATTTCTGGGCCTCGCCGAAGAGCGAGCTTTTGACGGCTGGCTACATCAAGAAACACGTCCTTTCGCAACACGTTGAAGTTTGGCGCAGCAGGATCGACCCGCAGATTAGCATGTGGATGAGCCGGAGCGTCGTAAATGCGTCCCGGTTGAATCTCGAAGTAATCGGTCATTGAGGCGCGATGATCTCGCGGTCGCGCACCAGGCACGCCGCTGAGTCGTGGGAATAGGCCGAGAGGCCAGGATCCGCGTCACTGGTTTACCTCAGCGTGGGGGAATGCGAAACACCTGCTTCCGGCGCCGGCCGGGAAGCGATGGCCCCGGCATCCAGCGGAACCACCGTTCCACGTTCTTCGCGGTAGGCTACTTTGTCGGCCACAATCACGAACTGATAACCCAGAAGCTTGCGAAAACCACGGGTGAGCAAAGCCAGCAAAGCGAACGAACCGCGCCCCACCCAGGTCCTCGAAAAACGAGGGAAAACCAGCGGCACCGGGAGGGGCGTAGGGGTGACGCTGCGCACCCTCCACCCCGACTGGCGAACCAGTTCCAGCGCTGAACGCAAGGTGAAGAATTGAACGTGCGTGCGATCCAAGATGCCGCGCCGGCCATAAGGGAAGCGCCCCAGCAGCAGGGCCAGGCGGATGAGAACGTTGGCGACATTGGGAACAGCGAGAATCACTTCCCCATCGGCGCGCAACAGCCGCGCCGCCTGCGCCAACACCGCCTCGGGGTGGCGCAAGTGTTCCAGTACGTCGGCCGCCACTAGGACATCAAACTCCTGCTTCAGCTCCTGAAAATCGCAGACTTCAGGGTCGGCGCACAACACCGACACGCCTCTGGCCGCCGCCTGCGCGGCCGCGCGGGCATCGCTCTCGATCCCCACCACGGTATGCCCGGCGGATATCAACTCCGAGGCCAGTCGCCCGTCGGCGCAGCCCAGCTCCAGCACCCGGGCTGGCGGCCGCCTGCGGAAGTATTCCCGAATCACGAACTGCCCGCTGTGCGGATACGCCCGATACTCATAAGCCGGTGACTCCGGGGCCCGCCGGAACTTGCTGTCGTACAGCAGGCCCATCCGATGCAGCCGGTATCCGAGGGTAGTGCGCAGGCAGTTCCAGGCGTAACTCAGGCCGTTCACATGGCAGATCTCGCTGCCGTAAAAGGTGGGGATCGGCGTTTCGCGGATGCGCAGGCCCGCGTAACAAAATTGCAGGATGATCTGGGTGTCGAAATGCCACTCGTCAGAGTTGACCAGGAACGGAACTTTCTGCAACGCGTCACAGCGGTAGGCGCGATAACCCGAGTGAAACTCCGAAACGTCCATGCCGGCCAGACGATTTTGCAGCCACGTGAGCCCCCGGTTCCCAACGAACTTATAGAGAGGCATGCCGCCGCGCAGCGCACCGGACCGCATTCGCGTGCCTATCACCATATCGGCCTCGCCGGCCAGCAATGGTTCTACCAGCTGCCACATCACCTCCGGGGCGTATTGGCCGTCGCCGTGAAGCAGAACCACCACATCGAAACCGCGTTCTATGGCGTAGAGATACCCTCGCTTCTGGTTTCCTCCATAGCGCAGGTTGCGCGTGTTGGCGTAGACACGAAGTTTTTCCAGCCCTCGGGCGGTCTTAAATCCCACGCCGGTGTAGAAGGTGTTGTCCTGACTGCAATCGTCAAAGACGAAAATCTCTTCCACCCGCTGGTAAACTTCGGGGGGAATCCTCGCGATTGTGTCGCAAAGGTGCCGGGCGGCATTGAAAGAGACAATGAACACGCCTATGCGGGGCGCCCGTACAGAACGAGATGTTTGGCCCTCAGGATCCATGAATGGAGCCGCCTAGAATTGCTAGACTAACAGTGCCGCCACAAGCGGTTCAAGGCCAATATCCATGTGCGGAATTGCGGGCATTTTTGGTGAGGCAAATGAGGGTTTGGCACGGGATTTCTGCCGCGTCCTCGAACACCGCGGGCCCGACGACCAAGGCCTTTTTGTCTCCCCGGCGGGTCCGGTCACGCTCGCCAACCGGCGACTGGCCATCCTGGATTTGAGCCCTGCTGGACACCAGCCGATGTTAACCGCCGACGGCCGTTATGTTCTGGTCTACAACGGCGAGCTTTACAATTTCCCGGAAATCAAAGAAAAGATCACCGCTCGCGGCATCCAGTTTCGCAGCCGCTGCGATACGGAAGTGTTGCTGGAAGCACTGGCGCAAGACGGAATCGCGGCCCTCTCCGAGTTCAACGGCATGTTTGCTCTTGCCCTGTGGGACACTCACAAACGCGCCGGCCTCCTGGCCCGTGATCCGTTCGGCGTCAAGCCCCTTTACTATGCCGGGCTGCCTGAAGGGCGCCTCATTTTCGCCTCCGAGATCAAAGCGTTGTTGCTCCATCCCGAACTCTCCCCGACACTCGACCCCGCGGCGCTCCAGGACTATCTTGCTTTTCTCTGGACGCCGGACCCAAAGACCCTGCTGGAAGGTGTTTTCAAACTGCCTCCTGGCCATTTTCTGCAATGGAGCGACGGGCGATTCTCCATTCATCGCTACTACGATCTGCCGGCCCCGGACTCCGGACCTGTGCCGGACGAGAAAGAAGCAGCCCAAGTCTTGCGATCGCATCTTCACCGGGCCGTGCGGCGGCAACTGGTCAGCGACGTGCCGGTGGGCCTTTTCCTGAGCGGCGGCCTGGACTCGAGCGCGCTGCTGGCCGAGATTCGGCGTCAGGCTGAGGGAATTGGAGATTCGCGCTCCAGTGGCCGAACTGCTCCCGCGGTTGCTGTATTTTCTGGACGAACCTCTGGCCGACCCCGCGGTCATCAATACGTACCTGATTTGCCGCCAGGCGCGACAGGACGGCGCCGTCGTGCTGCTCTCCGGACAGGGCGCCGATGAACTGTTGGGCGGATACCGCCGTCATCTGGCGCCTCTTCTGAATGCCCGGCTAGGTTGGCTGCCCGCGCCGCTGCGGGACGCGGTCGGGCGCGCCGCCGGACGTTTGCCGGCAGGCCGGCCCGGCCGCCTGGGGGGTGTACTGCGCCGGATGCGCAAGATGCTCTCGCCGCTAGGACGCCCGCCTCTGGAGCAATTTGCAACATTCTGCCAGTGGCTTCCGGACGAAGATACCCTTTCGTTGCTCGATGCCGATCTGGCGGCCTCGCTTCGAGGTCGGCGGCCCAGTGAGGCTACCTTCGACCTGGTCGAGCACTCACCCTCGCCCGCTCTGCTAAACCGCATGCTCTATCGCGACCTGAAGACGTTTCTCCCGGCTCTGAATCTTACCTACACCGACAAGATGAGCATGGCTGCAAGTGTGGAAGCACGAGTTCCCTACTTGGATGTGGAACTGGCCGAGTTCGCCTGGCAGTTGCCTCCTCATTACAAGATTCGCGGCCGGAACGGCAAATGGCTGCTGCGGCGGGCCATGCGGGGCGTCCTGCCGGACGCGGTGCTAACCCGGCCCAAGACGGGTTTCGGCGCACCGGTACGCCAGTGGATGCGCCACGACCTGCGCGAGATGGTTGCCGATCTGCTTTCCCCATCCGCACTGCGCGCCAGCGGCTGGTTCTCCGTAGCGGGAGTGGAATCGCTGCGTGCCCGCTTCGAAGCCGGCCGGGATGATCTTGGGTATCCCCTCTGGGCCCTGCTGGTATTCCTCTTATGGGAGCAAACTTTTCTCAGGCAGCCACTCGTGCGAGATCCCACGAGGTAAGGGGTCATCGACCCATGGGACCAACGGTAGTTACTTCTTGCTATCCCGTAAGGTATTTGTCTGGTCGCTGTGGACGCGAAGGACGAGGATCGAATCCGCATAGCCGGGGATGCGCCGCTCGACCGAGCAGCGAGCAAGCGAGAACGCTCGGGCCTCGCGGATTTGGGCGGCTCGCGAACGGTGTGGGCCGGAAGCCAGTATTTCGTCCAAGGGAACCTCGGGATCCAAAAAGCGACGCAGGTCTCCGTATGCGGCGATGTAACGCCAGCCACGCTTGCGCTGTTCCTCCGTCCAACCAGTCGGGCCGGTTTCGGGGTACACCCGCGTTTCGAGATCTCGAAACTGAAAATAGTAATCGCCGGTGTAGTCTCGGTCCCAAAAGGCGAACCACAAACCGCCGCTGGCCAAAACCGGCGCCCTGGCGGGAATCAGGAGCCGCAGTTCAGGTAAGCGCGCTTGCAGCGGCACGTCCTGGCGCGCTTTCACGTACCACAGCGCCAGATTCACCAGATAGGCCGAGAAACAGGCAAGCAACACAATTTGGGCGACGCGCCGCCTGGGAAATGCGAAAAACGCACGGGCCATCCAGAGAGCAAAAACCGGCCAGATGAGAATCAAGTACCAGCCAAACGGATTACTCATGAAGGCGGCCCCGATCAGGAAAAATGCGATCCATACGCCGACTGCGGCTCGTCCCACACGCCCCTCCCGCCACAGCAACCAGGCGCCAGCGGCAAGAACGCAGAGCCCTTCGAGGAGGTGGCGATGGCCCCGCGCCGCCCAAAACCAATCCGTATAGCGGTGCGTTTCCGCCTCCAGGACGCCAAGCAAACCGAGCTTGGCAATCCGCAGCCCGTGCGTCTGACCTCCGTAAACCGCTGCCTGGCGGAGCATCGCTTCAGGATTGGGCCAGTAATGGAGCGCCAGCCAACATAGGGCGCCCAATGAGCCGGCGCCGACAAAACTGAGGCCCGCGCGCCATCGTACGCACCAGGCCTCCGAGCGCAAGAGGAGCCAGAAGAGGAGTGGCAGAGGCGCAATAAGAAACCCATTCAAATGAACGTCGCCCGAGAGTCCCATGACTAGACCGGCGAGAAACAGCCGGCGGTACGGTTTCCCAGCCGGGGCAGATGCGGCCAGCCAAAGACTGAGCAAGAAAAAGAATGTCAGCAGGATATCCGGACGCGCCCAGCGGCAGGCTTCAAAGAACTTCCCAGAAGCAGCCAGCAGCAGAGAGGCCAGCCATGCGGTCTGCGCATCCCACAAAGCGCGGCCCAGTGCGCCCGTGGCGGCCAGCAGTCCCAGACCTGCCAGAAAAGAGGGCAGCAAGGCGGCGAAAATCGACACGCCGAAAAAATGCATAAACGCACCCTGAATGGCGGCGAATGTGCGTCCCACCGCCCACATGTCGGTGCTGAGCCCAACAACGTCCTTGTAACCCGGTCCACCGGGTTTCCCGGTCTGCCAGAACTGGTAAGCAGCAGACGCAAATATGCCGTCGTCTTCGTTCAAGAAGGCGGGCACACGGCCCAACGTAGCGCAATTGTAAAGAAGCACAGCCACAAGCAACGCGAACGGAAGCGCCGGCGAGTTAGTGGCGGCGCTGGCAGAGGCGCCGAAACGAGTCACGGGAGATAGTCACCTTTTCAAGCTTTGGAATCAAGCACTTATACCGGCACGGCTCTCGTCGTCGGACCGAAGATGCTTTATTCTGAATTCAGGGGCTGATGCAGAGCGCTCAGAACGGAGGCGGCGTAATGGCAAAAAAGGTTCCTGGTTGTCTGTTTTTTGTGCTTTTGGCCTATGGCCAGACCCAGATCGACTTGAATCGACAGGCTCGAAACATTCTGCCGTATGCCTCGGGCGGAACCAACGCCGCGAGCCAGATCGATGCTCGCAAGAACGTGGGCACACCTCATCTTGTGGCGACGGACTTCTCCGGCGCCGACATCGGAGCCAAGGTGAACAACGCCTTCGCCAGCTTCGGAGCGGGGAAGTGCGGCACGGTAGTGATTCCTGCCGGCGTTTACACTCACTCGACCCAGATCTTCGTGCCTACGGGCTGTGTCCTCGAGGGCGCTGGACGAGGATTTCCCTCTGGAGCTGGAGATGTTGGGGCCCAGACCAACACAACGCTCATCTATAACGGCGCTCCGGCCACGTCAGCCGTCGTGATCATGTACTCCGATTTGTCGGCCTCCTCGTCCGCCACGGTTCGTGGCCTGACGATTCAAAGCAACGCCAGCAACTGCCCAAACGACGGCTGGCTCCAATGGAATCCAGACGCTGCCGGGTCCAACAAGTGGCAGTGCGCCGCCTATGGCTCCCCGAAGACGGTGACGGGGGCAACCAACGCCACGCCTGTGCAGATCACTTCTATCGGCCACGGCTTTTCGACCGGTGACAGGGTGCTCATTTCGGGTGTCGGGGGTAATAACGGAGCAAATGGGGAATGGAGGATAACCCTCGTGGACGCGGACCATTTCACGCTGGACGGCTCCGCAGGGAATGCCGCCTACAGCTCCGGGGGGAAGGCAGAGAGGATCGCTTACAGCGCCCCTGTGCCACACTTGGCCGCCATCCAGCACGGGCAAACGGACCCCACGGCCTTGGCGGACGGGATACATATCACGATCAGAGACATCTTTATCAACGGGTTTAAGCCGGCGACCCTTACACAGGGAGCTTTCCAGGCTGGCGTATACCTGAACGGCTGCGAGGAATGCTTAATCGATACGGTCTACGTCCAGGGCGCGACTGACGGCTTCCTGGTCGGGGCTCAGTCGAACGGCGTCACTTTCAACACCATCACGGCCCGAATCAACCGCCGGGCGGGATTCCACTACAGAGGCCAGAATAACTTTCAGGTTTATGGGGGCCTCTTTGAGTCTAACGTCTGGCTATTCGGCAGCAAGGACGTGGACAAACACGGTCACGGTATACTAGCGCAACAGGAGCCGAATGTCCAGTCTACGATTATTGCAGGCGGTGAGTTCGACGGCACGTATTTTGAGGCAAACGATTGCGACTTGTGCTCACCGCTGCATATTGGATGGCACATCAACGTTCGGAACGGTACGCGAGATATCAATAGTGGCTACTACACGAACCGTGCGCAGTGGAATGGCGGTGTTCTGTTCGGTTGTGGCACCTCCATGGACGCAACGCTAAGCCTTCTGGGACCGTTTGGGTTGACTACCGACTGCGATTTTACTGGTACCTTCCCTCAAGCGCCCGGAGGGAGCGGAGCGTATCGACTGGTACAGGTGCGGGGATTCGCTGGAGGTACCCAGCGCGTCTATACGCGGGGCGGAGACAATGTCACCCCATACGCGGCGTACGAGTTTGTCAAGCACCCCGCGGATCAAGACTACGATTTCATCTTTCGCACCGGCAGTACCGGATTCTTCGGCCTGGATCCCTGGAAAGACGCCGACTCTAACCAGAGTTACGCTAGTCCACGGCTTCGGTTTAGAGCTTCCCAGTGGGGCGGCGCGCAGCCTCAGACCATGACCTGGAGCATCAGCGGCACCACCTTCAAGCCTGGCGGTTCTCAAGACACGGTTTCTAAATTGGCCATCGACGGCCAGGGCAGCAATTTCGGGCAGAACTTCAGCTTCCGAGAAAAGAGCGTCTTCCGCGTGGCGCACAACACGGCCGGTGATACACCCAAGATTCAGATCGGCCACAACGACATCCCCTCCGGAATCCCTGATAACGATACGACGCCATCCCTTGATTTTCTATACCGCTCTGACGCCGATTTGGCGTCAGCAGGGGCGTGGATAACGGCCAGCACCCCGGGCGGGGACGGCAGGATGCACCTCAAGGGAAGAGTGTTTGACTTCCAGCCAAACACCGGGGACAAATTGACCGTCCGCCTCTTTCCCGGTGGAGGACAAACCCTCAACCAGCTAGAGTGGTACGACACCGGGGGAGCATTGACTTCCTACGTTAATCCTGCCGGTGCAATCACGATTAAGCCTTCTGGTGGCCAGCCGGCCTGTAACTCCGCCACGCGTTTCATGCTCTGGACCACGCCGGGCAGCAACGGAGTAAAGGACAAGGTCGAGGTGTGCGCCAAAGACAGCACGGACGCCTATGCCTGGAGGGCTATCTACTGAAACGATCGAGGGTCCCGGGGGCGAGGAAACCCGGGAGTCTGCAAATTAGCGTCTTTCATAGACATCAACCTCCGGGGTGGCAAAGACGAACCTCCAGTTGCCGATCGTGTTAGTCTCCATCTCGCGGCGCAAAAAGGAGTTGCCTTCCCTGAGAACCACGATGTCGCCCGTAGAGGGCCGCACGGTGCGAAGTTCCTGAAATCTACATCCGGTGAGCCACAAGTAATCCGGATAAGGCGAAAACAGTCCTTCGGCAAGAAATCGCCGACCTCTATGGGCCTGCACATAGCGAACGACCTGAGACTGCCCGCGCCAAGCTTTGTACTGAGTCCAGATCGAATAAGTATTATCGTAAAGCCCCAAGAAGATGAATGCCGTTACCGTCGCGAAGAAAGAGAGCTTTATATACCAGGGCAGTTGCTGCCGGCGGATAGAGCGCAAAGCTGCGGCAAGCGGAGGCATCAGGAGAATCAAGCCGGGCAGAGCATAGCGCAGCCATCCACGAAATCCGACCAGGTGCCAGACGCACCAAAAAGACGACAGGCAGCAGAAAAAAAAGAGTTTAGGACTGGAGCGGCGCTCCATCCATCCGAACACAAATGCAAGCACCACGAGGACGAGCGGAACATAATCATTGAGGCTAGCCAGGTGCAGAGGGAAATTTCGGGGATGGAAGAGAACTTTCGAAGCTGCTGCGAAGCCCCAAGCCAGTCCCCCCAGTTGAAACCTCTGTTCGAGCATACACACTGCGCCCAAACAAAGAAAAAAGAGGGCCGGAAATTCGCCGAGGACACGAGCGGAAAAGAGTCCCCACCCAGGAATGCCGAGGAAAAGCGCCAGCGTGAGCAACTGCGTTTCCCAGTCGAAGTCGGACAGCAGCCGCCGGAACAGGAACAAGAAACCGGCAAAAAAGGGAGTCATGACGGCCAGCCGGATTCCGACCGGCCCCCGAATCCCGAGTTTCCAGGCGAGGGCTGCCTGGAAAATGACCGGCGGCCCCGTGCTGGCAATGCGGTCTGGTGTGATCAGGTGGCCGAATTGCCAGGTATTCCCATACTCCCCCAGAGTGGCCAAGGTTGCGGAAACATTAACATGGCTCGCCTCGTCGACGTGCACGGCAGGAACCAACACGTTCCCCAGATGAATGAGAAGTATCGCTGCGAGGAGCGCAGCACTCAGCTCTCTCGAGCGCGCTTCGGCGAGGCTGATCAGCCGCAGCATAATGCGGGAGCCGGGCGCAGAGCGGAAGTCAGGAGCATATTCTTTCGTACCTCGATGTTTTACCCCCTCCAGTCAAAGCAACCATGCAGGATCGATCGCAGGTAGTCTACGCTGTGCGAGGCGTGGACCGGATCGCGGTGCAGCCGGTAAGGAGAGACGGATCCGTCGTTCCAGCCATGGGTGGCCAACAAGGCATAACAGATACCCTCGCGCCGAAGGATGGAAGGCAGAGCGGGATGACAATCCTTCGGGCGGCCGAACGGTACGGCATAGGCAAGCGGTTCGACCTCGAGATGGCTCACCACCGTCTGCCGATTAATCCGCACGTCGGTCGCCAGTTGGTCGGC
>JACQDG010000262.1 GCA_016201185.1 Acidobacteriota bacterium
ACCCAAATTTCGAACGAGCCGCTGCGGTTCGAGCTCCAAATGATCTTCTTCCCGTCGGCGCTGAACGCAGGGTCCCAGTCATCCTTGGGATCGTCGGTGATGCGCCGCAGGGCGCCGGTTTTTGTTGATATTGCCCAGAGATCCTGATTTCCGGAACGGTTGGAGGCGAACATCACCCACTCGCCATCGGGCGAGTAAACCGGTTCGCGGTCCACGTTACTGCCGCGCGTGAGCCATCGGTACTCCGGCGGACCCGTCCCGTTTAAGACAAGTTCTCGCAGATTCGCCCGTCGCGAAGGCGCCTCAAAGACAATGCGGCCGGGGCCTAAGATATCGAGTACCTCGCTGGAATGTGAGGTTCGAAAAATCGTCTGAAAAGATCCGGACTTGAGGTTGTGGCGAACAATTCCTGTACCCGCCTGCCCCGGAATCCCCCCTGTCTCGAGTTGGGAGTAGACAACCTCATCCGGGCCGGTCCATGTAACGCACGAGATTGCATAGCCGCCGGGGGCCGCTTCCACCGAGCGCCGCTCCTCTCCATTAGCGCCAATGAGAACAATGCCCTGTCCGCTCACAGCGATGGTCCGGCCATCGGGCGACCAACGTGGCCACTGAGCAAAGTTGTCAAACTTTGCGATCTCTCGCTCCCCCTCGCCGTTGGCGCCTACAATACCGACGGCCGAGCTGGCTTTTTCGCCCTGGCGCCTAAATCGCACGAAGCCGACCTGTCGGCCATCGGGCGACCAGTCGCCCCCGCCCTCAGCCACATCGCCAACCAGCTTTCGCGGCTCCCCTCCCACGGTCGCCACGCGGTATAGCGACCAGCTTGAGCCTTCCTGCCGGGCGAACAGAATCGCCGAACCGTCCGGGGAAAAGCGGGGATTATCGTCCGAACCCCCCGAAGTGATCGCCACCTCATTTCCGCTCGCCGGGTCCTTCAACCAGATGCGTTCACGGCCGTCGCGGTCCGAGGAAAAGGCAATCAGCCGGCCGTCCGGCGAAGCGGATGGACTATAATCGCGACCCGAAAAGGTGAGAGTCCGCAGCGCCGGCGTGGCAGGCGTTTGTCTGCTGTGCATCCACCACCCGATCGACCCCGCCGCTGCCAGAGCCACCGCCACCACGCCCGCCGCCAGAATCAAACGCCGGGATCGCCGTGGGGTCGCGAATACTTCTGTAGCAGGCCGCAGCTCGGCCCAGATGTTTCCCAATGCTTTCGAGATCCCGCAGCAGATCCCTGGTGGACTCAAACCGATCCTCCGGGTCCTTCGCCAGGCATCGCTCAATCACCCACCGCAAGGGAGGCGGAACCTGGGGATTCAAAGCGCCCACCGGCTCCGGTTCTTCCCGGATGATCGCCGCCAGCGCCTCCACATCAGTGCGGCGCGCAAAGGCCCGCTTGCCGGTCACCATCTCGTACAGCACGGTCCCGAATGAAAACTGGTCCGAGCGAAAATCCACGGGCCGGGCGCTGGCCTGCTCCGGCGACATGTAGCCCGGGGTCCCCAGGATCGCCTGCGTCCCCGTCAGGCCCCCGGCTGCCGCATCCACCGTCGCATCGTCTTCCCTCGCGAGCTCGGCCAGCTTCGCCAGGCCAAAGTCGAGGATCTTGACCCGGCCGTCTTTAGTAACAAAAAGATTGGCCGGCTTCAGGTCGCGATGGGTGATGCCCTTGCTGTGGGCGGCGGCCAGACCGCGGGCGATGTCCAGCGCATAGTCGATCGCCTTGGCCAGAGGCAGGGGAGCGCCCCGCAGCCGATCCCGCAGCGTCTCCCCTTCCAGGAGCTCTGAAACGAGATACGGCCCGCCGTCGTGCGTGCCGACGTCGTAGATGGCAAGAATGTTGGGGTGATTCAGCGCCCCGGCGGCCCGCACTTCCTGCTCGAAGCGGCGCACGCGCTCCGCAACGCCGGCCAGGCGCGCCGGCAGGACCTTGATGGCGACCTCGCGCCCGATCCTCGGGTCCCGGGCGCGGTACACCTCGCCCATCCCCCCGGCCCCGAGGAGGCCGGCGATCTCGTAAGGCCCCAGGCGAGTCCCCGCCGCCAGCGCCATAGCCACGCTCCAGTAGTGCCAGTATACAGCATGCCGTCAAACGCGGAGGAGCGCCGCACTAGAGAGCTGCTGAAAGTCAGCAAGCGCTTGTTGCTAACGCGTCGCGGGGGCCGGCACAGCCTCAAAGATCAACATCTGGGAAGTGAGAGCTGCTTCCAGCCGAACCGGAATTCCTTCCTCGATCAGCCGCAAACCGGGCATCTCCACGGCCTTGTCTCCATTTCCGAAAGTGACGCGATAAGTGCGCGCCACATCGAGCCCGCGCGGCCGGAAGCGGAACGTCGGGTCCCCTTCCTGCGACGTCCGGAAAAGCGCCGCCACGGCGCGGTCGGATTCGGGAGCGGCGTATTCCAGCACGACCCACGGGGAAGGCTCCAGCATCGGCGTGAGCGGCGTGTGGTGGTAGACGCGGCTGTTCACCAGGATCGGGCGGACCGTGCGCTTGAATAGCTCCACGGCATCGCGAATCTTCTGCCTGAGGATCGGGTTGAATTCCTCGGGCGACGGGCTGATGCCGCGGAAGATGGGGCGCGACATCATCACCGTTCGCAACTGTAAATCCAGGTCTCCGTCGGTCGCGTGGTCCCCAACCTCGGTGCCGAATGTCCGCAGCAGAATCTCCGGCGGCAGGATCCAGGTCATGCCGTTCAGGATTTTCAGGCCGCGCGGCGCCCGCATCCAGTCGGAAAGCTCCGTGTTATGAAACCGCCGCAGGATGCCCAGATCGAGCCGCCCGCCGCCGCCGGCGCAATTCTGGAAGATGACGCGGGGAAACTGCTTTCGCAGGCGGTCAAACATGGCGTAGAGCGCCTCGACGTGCCGCCACTCGGTGTTCTCGACAAAGCCGTCCTTCACCCGGTTGCCGCCTTCATTCACCGTGGTGTTGTAGTCCAGCCGGAGCATGTCGAGGTCATATTTCTTGATTAACCGGGCGATCTCCGACTCCATCCAGGCCGCCACCTCCGGCTTCGACACATCGAGCTGGCGTCCCTCGGCCACCGGCCGGCCGTTCCGGGTGAGGATCCAGTCCGGATGCTGCTCGCGCAGCTTCGCGGCGGCGCCGACGCTTTCGATCTCCACCCACAGCCCGAACAGCAGCCCTTTCTTCCGCGCGTACTCGCGCACCGGGTTGAGGTCGTTCGGCAGCCATGCCCCGGCGTACCAGTCGCCGGCGTTCTGCCACCAGCGATTCGGCTCCGGGCCGTACCACCCGGCATCCACCATGAACAGCTCGCCGCCGATATCCGCTGCCAGATCGATTTCCCGGTTCAGGCCCGGCTCATCCTCGTGGTCCACGATGTAGCCGCGATGGTTCACCTCCACCTGGTATTCGCGCCCCGGCACGGGCGGCGGCAGCACGTTGCGGCGCACGTGCTCGTGCAGCGCCTGAATCACGTGATCCAGGTCGGCCCGCATAGGCAACAGATGAGCTTCCGGGGTCTTCACCGTTTCCCCCGGCTCGAGCACGCGCAGCGCCGGGTCGGCCGTGCTCGGCCCCATGCTGAAGAATAGCCGCGCTTGCTGCTTCGAGGGATCCTGGCGGCCAGTCAGTTGGATCGTCCAGTTGCCGCTCCACCCGAGCGAGCCCACGAACCATTCTCCGGTGGCGTCGTTGCGAGCGAAGAAAGTGGGGTGGCCCCAGCCGGACTTTCCGCGCGTTCCGGAAATCGTCTTTGTCGTGTTGACCACCGGCTCGAAGCGCCACGCCCCTTCGTGCCCCCAGTCCTGGTATTCAGTGTAGGCAACCTCGAAGGCGGCCTCGCTGTCCTTCCCGATCCGCTCCTTATAGCCCGGCGTATCCCAGAGCAGGCCGGACCAGGGCGACACCCTGGTGATCGCGGTCGGCTTCTGTCCGGTGTTGGTGATCTCGAGCCAGCGGATCACCACCGGCCCGCCGTGGAGCAAAGTCTTGACCCGCACCTTGATGGGCCGCGCTTTGCTCGAAAGGTCCAGGCTCACCAGCAGCCCGTCCGGCCCGTGGACCTCGGTCTGCTTGGCGCTCACCCATTCCCAGCTTCCCGCCAGATCCTGCCCTTCCATGGAAAGCTCGAAAGCGTCGAGGGGCAGGCCTTCCCACTGGCGCCGCTCGTTTTCCAGGTGAAACTCCGGCTTGATCATGCCGGTGGAGAGCCAGTAGCGGCTCACCCAGTGGCCGTTGTGCAGAGCTTCATCGCACACTGTTAGCCCGGAGCTGAACCGAATGCCCGGCTCCGGCCCTTGACGGAAGGCGGCATCCCGATAGCTCTGCGCGGCAGGCTGGCCGAACGCCGCTGTGGTTATCAGCGCGAAGATGAGGATCACCCTGCCGGGCACAACGCGCAGTATAGCGCAATATTTCTACCCGGCCCTGCTTGGATGCATACTTTCCCCCCGGCAGGCGGGTGCCGAGGAGCAGCAGAGCTGCAAGTGTGCTGGGCGTTGATCCTGACCCGCATGATTCCCTACACATCCACTAAGCAGTGCTCGTGCAGTGGACGCAGCGCCATCAGGCCGCCGAGGCAAAATAGTAGTAATCCAGGCGGTGGATGGTGTGGACGAGGCAATATCCGGAGACGCCGGCGAAGATTGCGGCTCCCAGCGTGAACCCGATAACGGCATGTTCGTAGGATCCGATTTGTAGGAGGGCATAGCCGGCGCCGATATCGGCCAGCCAGGCCAAGATGATTGCCGCCAGCGCGGGCAAGGGGCGAGCCAGGGAGAACAGAAGGCTGACATTCCGCAAGCCCAGGACAACAAGCGGAAAGCCCGCCAGCGCCCACAGCGCGACGCGCTCGGCGGCGGGGTTGCTGAACATGCCTAGGAGCCGGGCGGTGCAGTATATGGCGGCGCTCACCGCCGCCGCCGCCGGCAGGAAACAAGCAGCCCATTTATAGTAGTGGCCCGCCAGCAAGCTATCGAATTCCGCCAGCCGAAAAATCGTGAAGCTCTTCTGCGCCTCCTGCCGGCGGCGGTCAAAGTGCGCGGTGGACGCACGCACCCAACCGACGAGCACGATAAACGCCGCCAAGCCCAACCCAAGACCCATTTCATAGTCGCCGCGGAACTGCACAAACGGAGCAGCGCGCCCCGCGCGGGCCGACCACGCCAGCAGGCGGTCGGAAAACAAGAACAGGTAGTAGAAACTTCCGTACGCGAAATGGGGTGAAACGAGATAAAAGGCCCGGCGAAACGAGACAGGCCGCCTGGGGCTTTTGTCCCCGCGGCTTTTTCGGAACAGCGCCGGCGCCGCGCCCGACAGCGCGAAAACCGTAGCCGCCAGAACGCCCAGAACCAGGGCCGCCGGCAGCTCGATTCTCAGGAGCTGGCGAAGCAGACAGACAGCCCCGATCCCCAGCGCGGCGGCGGCCGCCTCCAGCGCATGGAGCTCGAACGTCCAGAGGATTCCAGTAGCCAGCCAGATCGGCTCTCGCATACAGCCGCCCGCGGCGCGACATGGCCTGGACGAAACCACCGCTCGCTACCAGGCTCGAAACCGTCCCGAAAGCCATTGCCGTGGCCCCAGCAGGGGAAAGTTCCCCACGCCACAGCGCAAACCTCAGGGAGAATATGAAAAGGCAGGAGAGCAACAGAGGCAGGGCCGACAGTGGGCCCTTCCAGTACTCCGCCCAGACCCGCGACGGCTCCTTGATCGCCGACCCTTCCGCCGGATACACTTCCGGATCCAGAAAAACAGCATCCGCCATCCGCCAGGTGTCCTCAAAGCCGTACTCGGAGAGCGCCACCGCGTCGCTGACGCCTTCGGTTTCCAGCCGGACCACCAAGTCACGAACATCCAGCGCCGGTGACCGCCACGGATCCGGCGGCCGCAGCTGCAGACAATTCGGAATCCTCATAAAGAAGACTATAGTAAAGCTGGCGAAAGTGTTCCGCCGACTGCTGCGCGGTATAGTGCAAGCGGGCCCGCGCCAGAACCGCTGTGGAGAAAGTGACCCGCCGTGCGGCGCCCGCCTCTCCGTCTTCGAGTACGAAAATCAAGGCCCTCGCCAGGTCCTCAGGGTCGTTCGGCTTCACGAGCAGGCCCGTGTCGCCGAGCGTTTCAGCCACGCCGCCCACATCGGTGGCCACCACCGGGCGCCCGCTGAACATGGCCTCTAGCAGCGAGTACGGCGCACCTTCGGAAACGCTCGGCAAGCAAAAGACGTCTGCCTGGTGGTAGGCCGAGGCGCTGTCGGCCGTCTCGCCGAACTCAACCGAGGAATTCAGGCCCAGCGTCGAGCGGAGCGCCAGACACGTCTCGAAGTATTCCCGGTCCGGCGCTTCCCCCAAGATTTGAAATCGAGCTTCCGGGATTTGCGCCCGAACCAGCGCCGCGGCTCGCAGCAGAACGTCGATTCCCTTCCAGGGACTAAAGCGGGCCACGGTGAGAACCGTCGGCCGCTTCCGCTCGCCCGGCTCCCGCGGGGCGAACCGTTCCGGATCCACGCCGTGGGGCGTCCAGCGGACCTTGCCCGCTTCCGCGCCCAGCCGGATCTGCCATTTCTGGTTGAAGGCGCACGGCGAGGAAATCACATCAGCGTAGTGATAGTTCATCCGCACCAGGGCCTCGTTCAGGCTCAGCAGGAAGCGCTTGACGGCCAACTCGCAATCTGCCCGGCCCAAATAAAGGTAGCACTCGCGCAGGTGCACGCGGTGCTCCGTGATAAGAAACCGGGAACCCTGCAACAGCTTCGCCAGCACGCCTGGAATCCCTGCCAGGCCGGCCGTTGAAGCATGAGTGATATCCACGGCAGGATAGGGGAGCGTCACTATGGCCAGGTAGCGCTGCAGCCACCGCATGCAGTCTATCGCCTCCGCCAGGCTCAATTTGCCGGCGTGAAGAAAGGAATCCCGGCAGCAGCGCAAAAATGCGTCCCAGGCTTCTGGCGAGGCCATCGTCCACGCATAGGCGCTGTTGCGGAAGTAAAGATGGAGATGCAACAGCCCGCCGGCCAGTTCTTCGGGAGAAGATTCGGAAGATAGCAACGCCCGGATGGTGATTTCGAAAGGCTCGAGGAAATTATCTGGAATTACCTCGCCGGTGGTCCCTAGCTGGCGCAGGTAGGCTTTCGGAGTAAGATCGCTTTCCGATCCCGGACCCTCCATGCCCCATAAGGGCGCCAGCCGGCAGGTGCGGACGTTCTCCCGAAGCTCCCAAATCGGCGTCTGTTCTGGCGAGTTCGTGATGGCGAAAAGATGAAAATCCACGTCGGACAGGCGCCGGATTAACTGGTCGCACCACACGCTGACCCCGCCTCGATAGCAGGGGTAGGCGCCGTCCGTTGTAAGGAGAACGGATGGGGGCCTGGATCTCAAGGGTTCCTTCCTCCGCTCCGGGGGAGGACACCTCCTGCGGACACCTCCTGAGCACACACCTATCTTCCGCCGCAGGGTGCGTCCC
>JACQDG010000263.1 GCA_016201185.1 Acidobacteriota bacterium
GCTCGGGAGCCCTGCGCCAGTTGCAGTTTGAAAGCCTGCATCTGCGCTATCGCTCAGCAACGGGGGAAATGGCGGGCCGCGCAGTCACCCCTTAGGTAAATCAGAGGAGTCCTGGTGGGAGTATTCGCTTTTCTGGCTGTTGTGGTCCTATCTATTACCTGGCTTTTGATCAGCAGGCAAACAGCCAGAGCAGGAGAAGCGCGGGCCGAGGCGGATTCTACGGGTCCGCTTGGAGCAGGCCGTTTAGCCGTCCCCTTCCTCGTTATTCTAGGATTGGCCGGGCTGGTCTTCCGGGTCGTCGGGTTTTCGTCCAGCCTGTGGCTGGACGAATTTGGAACTCTCTGGGCCGTGGAAGGCGGGGCAGTGAACCAGGTGCTCGAGCGCGCGCTCGCCTTCCACCCGCAAAGCCCGTTCTACTACCTGCTCACCTGGATGTCGGTCCGGCTCCTGGGCGAATCGGAGATGGCCCTGCGCCTGCCTGCCCTGGTCTTCGGAGTCGCGTTAGTCCTGATCGTCTACAGGTTGGGACAAGAGGCAGGCGGTAAGACGATTGGCCTGTTCGCGGCCGCCCTGGCCTGGGTTTCCTACCCGCTGGTGGAGGCCAGCGCCAGCGCGCGGCCTTACACCCTCGCTGCATTCATGGCCGCGGTAATGCTTTACGGCTTTCTGCGCGCGGCTCGCACTGGCAACTGGACCGGACGGCTGCTCTTTATCGCCGGCGGTGCGGGCCTGTTTTACGCTCACTACGCTTGCGCCGTCGAAGCGGTCGGCATTGCGGTCGCCTATGCTCTGATCAAGGAGATCCGCGAGCATTACTCGCCTTTCCGCTTCGTCGGCGATGTTTGCGTGCAGGCCGTGCTGGTCCTTCCATGCCTGCCCCATCTTCGAAATCTCTGGGCGCGCAGGGGCGCTCTCTCCTGGCTGGAAGCGCCGGATTACCTGGCGGTTTTCGAGGTCGTCGCGCCGTTGCTTGTGCTCGCCTTGGCAGGAGCCATGTGGAAAAAGGAGCCGCGGCTCACCCTGGAAAGACCCGTGGAGAGCTGGCTGTGGATCGTCCTCGCAACGCCGGCCGTCGCGCTGACCGCCATGGCCGTGATGGGGAGCAATCTTCTCGAGGCGCGCTACCTCCTTGCCATGACCGCCCCGGCCGTCGTTCTGGCCGCCTGGGCTGTCCTCCGCATGCCGCGACGTCTCTTGATACTCCCCATGGGCTACTTGTTTCTGTGGAGCTTCTTTTTTTTTGGAGCTCACTTCATTCTGGAGGACTCCTTTAGCGGTGCGGGAAGGCAGGACTGGAGGGGAGCCGTAGCTCGCCTGGACAAAATCTTGTCGAAAGAGGGACGGGCGCCGGTGCTCTACCGCTCGGGCTTCGTGGAGGAAGACGGATGGCCCGGAGGACGGGTCAGCCCGGTCACTTTCGCTCCGCTGCGCAGCCCCGGCCGGCGGGCGCCCGTTTGGAACCTGTTGTCCCTCACCTACCGCTGGCGCGTTCCTATGCGTGATGAATATTTCGAGCGACTTGTGACGCCCGCTATCGCCCAGGCGCCCGTTTTCTACGTGATGTCCTGCGACAACGGCCCGGAGGATTATTCCGTTCGCTTTCGGGAATGGGTGGCAGCGCGCTTCCCCGGACGCTTCGATGGGAGGCGCCTCAAGGCCGGCCAGGGAATCACCCTTCTGCGATTTGAAGCCCGGGCGCACGTGGAGTCTACCGGAACGCGGGCCACCGCCCCCGAGCGCCTGGAGTCGAGCCTTGCGCGGTAGTTGCCAAGATCCCGCCATTCAGGGCCCGCCGGTAGCCTTCAACCAGGACTCTATAGTAGACTTGGTACCGATTTCTCCCTATAACCTAACCTGTCACGTTCGTTGTTGCGAATGGCGCCTTTGCTTGATAAGTCTATTGTTTTCAACTAATCGTAGC
Source organism: Acidobacteriota bacterium (assembly GCA_016201185.1). Taxonomy (GTDB): domain Bacteria; phylum Acidobacteriota; class Terriglobia; order Bryobacterales; family JACQDG01; genus JACQDG01. The sequence goes on from JACQDG010000263.1 coordinate 1,922, forward strand.
TTTAATGACCTGCCTGGAGCCACCGCTGCCAAGACATATCCTAAGAAAAATTCTGATTGCATTATAGGAAAAATCTGATATAGTACCAAACTGTCTATGGTACTCATGGAAGACTTATGCCCCCGGTCGGTGGCATAAGACTCTGGGGGCCAGGACATACAGAACGCTGGCCGTAGAGGTGAGCATGAGTACGATCACGATTGCCGCTTGCGAGTCTCAACCTATTGTGGTGGAAGGGTTGCGACGCAGCCTGGAGGGGACCAAAGATCTGCAATTTGTGGGAGCAGTGGCCACCGCCAAGGCGGCCCTGGAGCTGGTGGACCAGCACAAGCCTTCCGTCTGCCTGATCGACAAGGCTTTCGGCAACAAGGCCGTATTTCAACTGATCACCGACATGAAGGAGCATTCGCCGAAGACCGAGCCGATCCTGTGGGCGGCCGAGATCAGCGAGATTGAATCCTTCCGGGCCTTGCAGGTGGGCTCGCGCGGGATTCTCAAGAAGACCCTGCCGGTGGCCACCATCCTGGATTGCCTCCGCACGGTGGCCCGCGGCAACATCTGGATCGAAAACTCAATTTCTGACCAATTTGTGGGCTTCATTAACCGCCGCAACACGCCGCACCTGACGGCGCGCGAGGAGGAGATCGTGGCGCTGGTCACACGCGGCATGAAGAACAAGCAGATCGCCGACACGCTCTGCATTACGACCGGCACGGTCAAAGTGCACCTGATGCACATCTTCGAGAAAACCGGTGTGAAAGACCGCTTCGAGCTGGCGATGTACGGGCAGCGTATGGACGCCGGGTCGATCGACCTGCCGGAGAACCAGGCGCTCGCGGCCGGGTTCAAAGGCTGAGAGCAGGCTGTTCCTTCCTCGTCGAGCCCGGCAACTCCGGTCTCCAGAATTCTCTTCGCCGTGGTAGGGTCTGGGAAGGGAAGCCATGCCCTGGCTGCTTTCGCTGGTCTGGAGGTGGCAGCCTTTGTTTCCCGCCAACGTCGAGACCGCGGTCTGGATGACGGCCTTCTTTTCCTGTTGGTATCTGGTGGCGGCGTTTCTTTTGCTGCGGCGGTTCTCAGGCTCGAACGACCTGCTGGCGCTGGCAGTGGTGGGGGTCACCGCTTTCCACCCGCTGTTTGTGGCCGTCAGCGGCGCCGTGCTAAGCGACCTGCCATTTGCCGCGCTAGCCATGATGGCGGCAGTGGCCGCCGAGGCCGCGATGCGCCGCGAAGGTCGCGCTGGGATGGCGGCCCTGGCCGCCATGTTTACTGGCCTGGCCATACTGACCCGAACGCTGGGTGTCGCGGTGGCGTCGGGAATCCTGGCGGCGGCTCTCCATCGCCGGGCTTACCGCCAGGCGACGATCTTTTGCCTCGTGCTCGCACCATTCCTGTTCTTTGTCCTGCCCCGCGGCGGCGCTGAAGCCTCGGCGGCCTCTGAGCCGGGATGGCGGCAGACCTGGATCTACTACTCGAGCTATGGGCAGTTCTGGAAGCTAAGCGTTCCCAATTTTCGCGTCTTCCGGGAGATGGCGGCCGTCAATATCAGGAACTTTCTGGAAATGCCGGCCACCTTCTGCCTGTTTCCGCCGCCGGGCGGGGAACAGTCCCACCTCGGCGTGATGCTGTGTATCACACTAACCATCGGAATTCTGGCCGGCATGGCCCGGCAGGCGCGGCGCCAGTGGCAGCCGATTCATTTCATCTTTGTGTTTTATTCTG
>JACQDG010000264.1 GCA_016201185.1 Acidobacteriota bacterium
GCCTGCGCCCTTGGCGCCGGGCGGCTTCGGAGCCGTCCCGGTTTCCTCCTGGTCGGCCAGGACGGTGATCACGCCTACGCGGGCCGCGAGCGTTTTCGCCTCCCGGTCGAGGTCGATTTGCTCGGCCTGGACGCTGTTCCCCTCCTGCCATAGGCGAGCGCCGCCGGAGTAATGTAACAGCCGGTTGTGCTTTTCGGAATCGAGGTGGTGGGCGGTGGCTTGCATGGGACGGTCGGAGGGGAACAAAGCTTCCTGGGCCGCGCCCTGCTGAGCAGCGGCGGGCTTTTCGCGGTGTGTGGAGGTAACCTTGCCCTCGGCCAGGAGCCGGTCGGCCTTTTGGTCGAGCGTCATTGAATCGGCCGTGGTCAGGCTGCTTTCGTCCCAAACCCGCACGGCCGTGTCAAGGTAGATGCGGTCATTCAGAAGATCGAAGCGGGCTCCACCAGCCTGGGCGCGGCGGGGCCCTTCCTCAAAGCGAAAATTAGACCCTTGTCGCAGCTCGCGCATCTGGCCGCTCTGGGGGTCGAAGAAGCCCTGCAGGTCATCGCTCCAGGTGAGGCGAGGCGAAGGGGGAGAGATGCGCACCTTGCCCGCGAGAGGCTCCGCCGGGGGCTCGCTCTCGACGTGCACGCGCCCGGCGGCTCGCAGCGTCTCCGGCCGGTTGCCTGGCAGATACTGCAAAGACAGGCGATCGGCGGTGAGGGTCCGCTTCCACTGGCCGGCCTGGCTGGGGAGAAAGTCGAGCCGCCCCGGGGCCAGCGTTTCGACCGAGCGGACTTCCCGCCCGCCCGGCATCATGCTCAGCCTGATCACCTCTGAGGTGAGAATGCGGGTCTGCGGCCGGGATTGGTTGCTGGCGGAGGGCGGCGAGGCGGCGGGAACATTCTCCACGCGCGCCTTCTCCTGCACGGAGGCCACGGAGAGCTCGCTTTCCGCAGCCTCCGGCGGGCTGACGAATTCCAGGAACATGCGGCCGCCGGTGGCTGTGGTTATGCCGGTGGGAGACCTCGACACGACCTGTACATGGCCCGTTCCGGAAGCGCCGGCTACGGTCTGCTGAGGCGTGAAGCTCACGGCAAGCTGGTCGCCGCCGAAACGGACCTCCCGGTCCGGGCTGATGTTCCAGCCCTGCCCTTGCTGGGCGTCGACGCGTTTCAAGGCGCCCTCTTCGAGGTAAATGACGGCGACGCCGGCCTTCACCCCCTGACCGCCACGCTCGATCCAGGACCAAGGCATCAGCTCGACCTTCTGCTCGGCCTCGTAGTAGTGCAGTTCGCCGGCGCGGATGTGCAGGGCCGCTGACGGAAGGTCCTGAGGGCCGCTCTCGCTCCCGTAGAGGGAGGGAACACCCGTCACATCGACGTCGCTCTTCATCCAGAGGTAGCGCCTGGCGGAGTCGTAGACGGCGCCGGTCGAGCGGCCCTCGCCGTTTTCGAATTGAAAATACACCGGCCGCTCGGTCCGGGCCACTCCAGCCTTGTTCTCGTAAGTGAGGCCGGAAGTGCGGATTTCAACGTAGCGCCTCCCCGGCGCCCGCGGGGCTGCGGCCGGCAGCCCCAGAACAATGGTCACGTCGCCTTCGCTGTACAGCCGCTCGGCAGACTGATCGAATTCCGCCTGGCGGCTGCGGACCAGGTCATAGGTCTCGCCCGTCTTGCTGAAAATTTTCAGCTCCACCTGGCCCAGCTCGAAGCGGGAGGAATCCTTGATCTGGCGGAAGTCCTGAGCCCGGGCCTCGACGACGGCGCGATTCTTGGAAGTTTGGGACCAGGACCAGTTGTTGGCGATGGAGTCGAGCTCGGCGGGAATAGGGGCGGGCTTGGCGGGGGCCAGCCTTCGATTTCTCTTCTGGGTGGCGCGGTAGCCGCCCGCTACGACCGCGATGGCGATGACCAGCAAGACCAACAGCGCCACCCGCGTTTTCTTCATATCCGCCGGTTCCGACCTGGCATCTTCATGATAGCAAGGCCGTTCGCCCGCCCGGCGCGGGCCTAGTGGCCGGGAATCAGCCGGGCGCGAAGCAGGAGTAGAGGGTACCAGGCCGGGCGCTTTTTTCGCTGCTGATTAAGGTTTTTCCCCCATACACAAAGAACCGTTTGGGCGCTTATCCTATTCTTGCGCCGGTTCTTGCGCCGGGAGCCTGACGGCGGCGGTCCATGAAAACGACCCTCTTCCGATTTCTGGGCTTTGCCATGGTCATCTCGTGGGCATGGTATTTTTACTACCGGGATGAACTGATGGTGGCTCAGGGCATGGTGGTCACGGCCAGTTGGCTGGCCTTTCGAGAAGCGCGGCAAATCATCCACGAGCGGGCGACGCGGCCGGGCCGGAGGAGCAGCCGGGCGCTGGGCTTCGATTCCTACTCCGACCCCTACATCGAGGAATAGGGCAGGCGCTGCTCCGCTTGAATACCCGCTCGGCAAGCTAGTATAATTCCACCACCTTAGAACCAGAAACAGGCAGGCGGTGTGGCGGTCTGCCGGGGAGGCGTGGAGCTGTGCGTTCACCGTGGAAGAAGATTTTGCTGTTGCTTGGCGTTCTGGGCCTGGCGGCGGGCCAGGGGTGATCTGTGCCTGCGCCGCCGATTCCAACTGAGGAGCTATCGCCATGCTAACGTTGAGCGAGTCCATTGGGCTCGCGATTGCCGCGAGCATCCTGAGCGTTTGTGGGGTGCTGCAGGCTCAAACGGCAGATCCGTCTACGAGGCAGATCGAGATACCCCAGCTTGGCGCCCACCACGCTCCCAAACCAGATGGAACTGCTCAGACGCGGGCGAGTGAAGCCTATGGCAAACTGCCCTTAAGCTTTGAAATCAACCGGGGCCAGGCGGACTCGCGGGTGAGATTCCTGGCTCGCCTCAGCGGCTACAGGCTGCTGCTGACCTCCACCGAGGCTGTATTGACGCTGGCGCAGGCTGCCGAGCATTCAAGGAGCGAACAGTCTGGACGGGCTACAGTACGAATGAGGCTGCTCGCGGCCAACACGAATCCAGAGGTCGAAGGACTGGATCGTCTCTCGGGTACAAGCAATTATTTCCGGGGCAGGGATCCGAAGCTATGGCAGACCAATATCCCGAACTACGCGCGGGTCAGGTTCCGGGATGTGTACCCGGGAGTGGATCTGGTTTACCATGGAGCCGGGCGGCAACTGGAGTATGACTTTGTGCTGGCGCCAGGCGCCGACCCGGGTGTGATCCGGCTTGCCTTTGACGGAGCATCGAAGATCGGCGTCGACGAGCAAGGGGACTTGGCGCTGAGCACAGCCCACGGCGATGTCGTTCTGCGCAGGCCCGTGGTGTGGCAGGAAACGAAAGGTGTGAAGAGGGAGATCGCGGGCCGGTACGCCGTGAAGTCATGGAATGAGGTTGGGTTTGAGGTGTCGGACTACGACGCGAGCGCGCCGCTGGTCATCGATCCGGTTCTGGTTTATTCCACCTACCTCGGCGGCAGCGGCAACGACGAGGGGCTCGGCATTGCCGTGGACGCAGCGGGCAACGCCTACGTGGTCGGCGTTACGAGTTCCACCAACTTCCCAACCATGCCGGGCGTTGTTCAGCCCGCGTTCCGGGGCGGTGGTTCCCTGGTGACGGGCTTTCCAAACGGAGACGCCTTCGTGACCAAGTTGAACCCCACGGGAACGGCCTTGGTTTATTCCACGTACCTCGGCGGCAGCGACGATGACATAGGTTCAGCGATAGCCGTGGATGCGGCGGGCAACGCCTACATCACCGGCGAGACGGAGTCGACCGACTTCCCGACAACCGGTGGCGCCCTCCAGACTACGGGCGCCGCAAACGCCTTCGTCACCAAGCTGAACCCCACGGGCACGGCCCTGGTCTACTCCACGTACCTCGGCGGCGACGCTATCGACCAAGGCAGAGCCATTGCGGTGGACACTGCCGGTAATGCATATGTAACCGGCAGCACGTCTGTTGGTTTCTCTACGACGCCGGGTGCCTTTCAGACCACTTTCGGCGGCCCCCGCGACGGCGCTTTCGTGGCGAAGCTGAACCCCACAGGCACGGCGTTGGTTTATTCCACGTACCTCGGGGGCAGTGGCGACTTGGGCGAATTTGGCTCAGGTATAGCGGTGGATGCGGCGGGCAACGCGTATGTCACCGGTAGCACTTATTCGGCCAACTTCCCCACAACGCCGGGCGCCTATCAGACGGTCTTTCGTGGCTCTCCCTTTGTTAATACAAACGCTTTCATCACGAAGGTGAACGCCGGCGGCTCAGCTCTGGTGTACTCCACCTACCTGGGCGGCAGCGGCGGCGAGCGCGGCGGCGACCGAGCCAGCAGAATTGCGGTGGACGCCGCGGGCAATGCTTACGTAACCGGACGCACCGGTTCGCGTGATTTCCCCACGACGCCAGGCGCTTTGCGCACGACGGGCTTTAGCAGCCCCGGCTTCGTGGACGCCTTCGTGACAAAGCTGAATGCTACGGGCACTGGGCTGGTTTACTCTACTTACCTGGGCGGCCTGTCCGCCTTCGGCTTTGTCGTCTATGGCTCTGGCATCGCAGTGGGCTCGGATGGCAGCGCGTATGTTACGGGAACCTCCCCCGTGGCCGATGATTACAGCTTCGTTTTCGTGGGGAAGCTGAACGCTTCGGGTGCTGCCTTTGTATCCTCGACCTACGGTGGTAGCCGCAGCAAGGCGGCCACTGACATCGCCGTAGATCCGGCAGGGAATGCCTATGTGACCGGAAGCACGAACTCGCCAGACTTCCCCACAACACCAGGCGCTTTCCGCACCACCTACGGCGGCGGTCCTGTTCTGCCCGGCTTTTCGACCAGCGTAGGGGACGCCTTTCTGCTAAAAGTTGATTTTTCGAAGGCAGCCGTTGCTCCATCTTTCTCCCCGGCGGGAACGGTAAATGCAGCTACTTTCCTTCAGGGCCCGGTGGCTCCCGGCGAGATCGTCACCATATTTGGAACCGGGTTCGGCCCGCCCACGCTGGCCACCTTGCAACTGACCCCCGACGGCAAGGTAAATACGGGAGCAGGGGGAACCCGAGTCCTCTTCGGTGACTTCGCGGCGCCGATAATTTATTCGGTAGCGAACCAGTTGAGCGTCATTGTTCCCTACTTCTTAGCCCGCTTCGCTTCCACTCAAGTACAGATCGAGTATCTCGGCACGAGGTCAGCTCCGGTAACGCTGCCAGTGGCGCCATCCTCTCCCGGCATTTTCACTCTGAATGCCTCCGGCAAGGGACCGGGCGCCATCCTCAATCAGGACTACAGCGTCAACTCAGCGGGCAATCCGGCCAGCGTCGGCTCGATCCTGCAGATTTTTGCCACCGGTGAGGGCCAGACGAAGCCTCCGGGAGTGGACGGATCTCTAGCTGCGATCCCCCTGCCGGCGCCGCTCCTGCCCGTGAGCGTGAAGATCGGAGGTATTCCGGCCGAGGTCCAGTACGCGGGTGCGGCGCCGGGTCTGGTGGCGGGGGTTCTGCAAGTGAACGCAAAGGTTCCCCCAGGCGTTACTCCAGGGAGCGCAGTGCCGGTTTCCCTGACCGTGGGAACGGCGACCAGCCCGGACGGCGTGACCGTGGCGATCAAGTAGTACTTGAGAACGCCTCGACGCCGGTCAGCGGCACGAACACTAAATTGGACGATCCGGGGGCTTTCGGCCGCATCTCGTAGCCGTGGGAGGCAA
>JACQDG010000058.1 GCA_016201185.1 Acidobacteriota bacterium
ACCCGGACAGAGATGTTCAGAAAATCGCTCTCGGGCGCCCGTAAGACCAGATGAACCGTTTCCCGCTCGGAGGAAACCGGCGCGCGGCCGTCCAGAACAGTGTAGCGCACCAGATCATACTTGCGCCCCTCTTCGGAGCGGCCGCGCTCGGTCAGCTTGAAGACGTTGTAGTTGAACGGGTCGGCTGCTCGGACCACCCAGCCGATGGAATGCTTGTGGGCGCGGGCCTCAAAATTCATCTCGTAATTTCTCAGCGCCATGGTCTTCGAGTACAGGGCCAGGCCGCGCACCTGCACAGTATCGGCGCCCTCCGGCGCCAGGGCCGAAGGATTCATCCAGGCGCCGAGCCCGCTGTCGAACCGCTCCTGCCAGGTGAAGGCGGCGCGCTCCTTCAAGGGCAGAGCGAAGCCATCGAAAACCCCCTGCATTCCCCGTGTAAGCCCGCTCGTCCACAGCAGCGCCACTGCCGCCGCGCTCGCCGTGATCAGCCGCAGCTTGCGATGGGTAACAGGCAAAAGCAGCAAGGCCAGAAGCCCCCGGACCAGCCGCCCGCATTTCCGCAGGAACCGGACGAAGGACCAGGAGACTGGGATGCTCTCCCACTCCGGAGGAGTAAAGGCCGGTTGTTCAGGCGTGACCAGCGGGCACTCTGCGATGCGCGCTTCTACCGATGTTTCGTTCCCTTTAATGGCCTCGTCAATCATGGATGGCCCTCCTTCTTCCATTCCCCCCGCCAGAAAATAGGCCCCCGGGACCTCTTCGGCGACAAGAGGTGCGCTGGGCTGGGGACGACGACGAGGAAGCACGAGCTGAACGGGCAGGTCGAGCGGCAGGGGCTGAGGGGAGGCAAAGCCGGTTCGGCACAACTGTAGGTACACCAGATCTTCTGCCGCGCTGGAACCGGGTATAGTTGGTTCGCATTTCCGAGACTCGAGCGACAGCAACGGCACCAAGAAAACCTCGACCAAGTTCTGCCTCTGGTCCAAAGGTTTCCTCAAGCCCCGGACCAAGACCACCAGCCACCGCGCCACCAGGATACCCGCGCCGAATCCCAGCGCAGCCTTCCACCAATGAGCGCGGTTCTGCAATCCGGTTCTGTGTCTCTTGGCCATTCACGGCGCAGAGTCGGACCCACTCTCAACGTAGTCCTGCTAGTACTAGAAGTCAATAGTACTTCGGCTTAAATGGTTTAAGAAAAACAGCTTAGCGGTGCTTCGGCGGGATCAGATTCTCAAATAGATAAAGGCCGGACTTGCCCGCCACGACGATGTCCAGGTCGCCATCCCCGTCGATGTCCACCACCGGGATTTGCATGCCCCCGCCGGTTGATCCGCCGTAGTCGATGATGTGACGGATCCAGTCCCAGTGGTCGCCATTCTGGACGTATTCATACCAGTAGACGCCGAGCGATTCCCTTTCCCCGGGGTCATGGCCGTTGTGGGCGTAAAGACGCTTGCCGGTGACCAACTCGGGACGCCCGTCGCCGTTCAGGTCGACAAGGGTCACGGCGTGGGCTTGGGACCAAGCATCATCGATCATGTGCTTCACCCACTTGCGGGGCGAGCCGGGGACCTGCTCCATCCAAAAGAGACCATAGTCATGGGCCATGCCGTAGACCAGGTCGGGCAGCTTGTCGCCGTTGACGTCCACGACGTAGATGAACCCGGTGGCGCCCAGGTCGAACTCTTCGTGGAAGGTCCACGCGCCACGGCGGGGGTCAGAAGGAGCCTCGAACCAGCCCTTCGGAGTGATGATGTCCGTGCGGCCGTCGCCGTTGACGTCCCCAGCGCCGATGCCGTGTCCGTAACTGTGGTCGCTCACCTGGTGCTTGATCCATTGCCCCCAGCTCACCTCGTACCAAGCCAGCGGCGCCTTGGGATCGCCGAATTGCGGCAGCAGCTCGAGAGCCCGTCCGTCGTTGTCCAGGTCGACCAGGAAACTGAACTCGACCGGGTAGCCGGAATCGATCAAGTGCATTTTCCATTCGCCGGGCTGGGTGAGGTCCGGAGGGCCCGGGTTTTCCCACCAGGCGATGCGGCGGGCGTTCCAGGCCACGCTGACCACGTCGGGATAGCCATCCCCGTTGACGTCGAGGGCGTGGTCGCTGAAGTTGTCTAGGTAATTGCTCCAGAATGGCAGGGAGCGGAACTTGTGGCGGGTCCAGGAAGGCCCCTCAAACCAGTTCTCCCCGGAAATGATGTCCAGCCGCCCGTCGCGGTTCAGGTCGGCCACAGCGCAGCTTTCGTTCCGGCCGGGATCCAGCACGTGCTTGCGAAAGGGAATTTCCTCGGAGCCCAAGGCCAGCAGCAGGGCCGTCGTCGCCAGGGCGGCGACCGGGACCAGGAATCGCATAAAGCCTCCAGGTTCTGCTATTCTGAATTATTCTCCCGCCTCGCTTCAAAGGAGCAAAAGCCGATGCAAGATGGGACCCTCACGCTGACCGATAGCAGGACCTCGAAAACTTACACCATTCCGATCATCCACGGCAACATCCGGGCGATCGACCTGCGGCAGATCAAAGTGAACGAAGACGATTTCGGGATGATGAGCTACGACCCGGCGTTCACCAACACCGCTTCCTGCGAGAGCCGCATCACCTTCATCGACGGCGACAAGGGGATCCTGGAATACCGCGGCTACCCCATCGAGCAACTGGCCGAGAATTGCACGTACACCGAGGTCGCCTACCTGCTGCTACATGGCGAGCTGCCGAATGCGAAGCAACTCGAGCAGTGGAACTACGAGATTACCAACCGCACGATGATCCACGAGAACATCAAGAAGATCTTCGACGGGTTCCACTATGACGCCCACCCCATGGGCATGCTGATCTCGTCGGTCGCCGCGCTGTCCACCTTCTACAAAGAGGCGAAACATATCCACGAGCCGGCCAACCGCCACGTGCAGATCCTGCGCCTGATCGGCAAGATGCCGACGCTGGCCGCTTACGCCTACCGCCACAGCCAGGGCCTGCCCTACGTCTACCCGGACAACGAGCTCAGCTACACCGAAAATTTCATGAACA
>JACQDG010000272.1 GCA_016201185.1 Acidobacteriota bacterium
ACCGAAAGATGGTCGGTGCGGGGAAAGACCCAGATATAGCCTTCCAGTTGCCGGAGGAATTGGATCTCGATGTGTTCCTGCAAGCGCGGTACGAAATAGCCGAGGGCCACGTAGGCATCTGCTGGGCTCAGCTCGGTTCCCATCTGGCGGAGCGGATTGCGGGCGCCGGTGGCCACCACGCAAAAATCGGCCCCGTAGTTGTCCTTCTTGCCACGGAACTGCCAGAAGCTGCCCTGGCGCTCGGCGCCGATCACGCGATCCTGTACTACATTGGCGCCGGAACGCCGAGCCCGGTCCAGAAGGAGGCCGTTCAGCACCTGGCGCGAATAGATGGCCAGCGGCTGCCGCAGGCGCATCCAGGCCCGGGCGCCGTTCGAGGCCACCAGCACGATGCGGTCCACGAAGCGCTTGGGCACATCGCTCGAGGCCAGAAACGGATAATGCTGGAGCGCTTTGGCGGTCAGGCCACCGCCGCAGGGCTTTTCCCAGGCCAGCTTCTCATCGACGATGGTGACGAAAAAGCCGGCCCCAGCCAGCAACTCACCGGCAAAAGCCCCGGCGGGTCCGCCGCCCAGCACAGCGATATTCTGCAAGGCAGACAATAGCGTCTCCTATGGTGACTTTGCCGGGGGAGCGGTTGCGGGTGTGGTCGTACCGGCAGGAGGATGCCCGGACGGCAATTCGGGCGAAGCCGGCGGTGCAGCGCCGGTCGGCGGGTGGCCGGCAGGCAAGTCGCCCATCTCGCTTGTTCCGGTCGAGGGCATGACGCCGCCGTGCCCTCCCGCCTGCGGCACCACCGCCCAGCCATTTCCCTGCCGCTTCAAGTTGTAGTGCATGGACAGCGTGGCCTTGGCGTCGCCTTTGGCGCGAAAGACCACGTCTTACTTGCATGTCCATTCCCTGCATGTTCAGATTGGGCCGCGAAGTGAGATAGCGCTCGATGGCCTGACGCACAGCCTCTTCCGATTGCGCCGGCCGACGGCTGCAGGAGGAGAGAACCACAAGTGAAAGAGCTATTGCCGCTAGAGGGACCTTGTTCATCAGCCTGACCATTATCCCTCAGAAGAAGGGCCAGCAACAGCCCTGGTTCCCGACCGAATCGTTTAAACTGGGATTTCAGCGCTTATACCCGGCCGGGGGCTTATGCTCGATCTCTCTTATCTCCGCAACAACCTGGAAGCGGTGGAGGCGCGGCTGGCGCTGCGCGGCGGCTCAACGGGCCTGGACCGCTTCCAGGAGGTGGACCGGGAGCGGCGCGCGGCCATCACAGAGGTGGAGAGGCTCAAGGCCCTGCGCAACGCCGGCAGCGAGGAGATTGCGCGGGCCCGGCGCGAAGGAAAGGACACGACCGAACAGCAGGCTCGGATGCGCGAGCTGGGGGAGAAGATCAAAGCCCTGGAAGAAACAGCTAAACAGGCGGACGCGGCCCTGGAAGAAATCCTGCGGACCATCCCTAACGTGCCCCACGAATCGGTTCCAGCCGGGGCAGGCCCGGAGCAGAACGTCGAGATCCGCCGCTGGGGCCGGCCGCCGGAAATGAATTTCACCCCCAAGGCCCACTGGGACCTGGGACCGGCGCTGGGCATCCTGGATTTCGACCGCGCTGCCAAAATCACCGGCGCCCGCTTTGCTGTCTACTGGGGGCTGGGAGCTAGGCTCGAGCGGGCGCTGATAAACTTCATGCTCGAGGTCCACACCCGCCACCACGGCTACACCGAGGTTCTGCCGCCTTTCCTGATCAACTCGGCCAGCCTGTTCGGCACCGACCAGTTGCCCAAGTTTGCCGACGACCTTTTCAAGTGCGAAGGCCACGACTTCTGGCTGGCGCCCACGGCCGAGGTCCCCCTGACGAACCTTTATCGCAAAGAGACCCTTCCCGCCGAGCGGCTGCCTATCAAGCTGGCGGCTTTTACCCCCTGTTTCCGCAGCGAGGCCGGCTCCTATGGCCGGGACGTGCGCGGCATCATCCGCCAGCACCAGTTCCAGAAAGTAGAGCTGGTGAAGTTCACCCGGCCGGAGCACAGCTACGCGGAGCTCGAATCCCTCACCGCCGACGCCGAGGACATTTTGCAGCGCCTCGGCCTGCCCTACCGCACGGTGACGCTTTCGACCGGCGACCTGGGCTTCTCCAGCGCCAAAACCTATGATCTGGAGGTATGGCTGCCCGGCTTGAACGAGTTCAAAGAGATCTCTTCTTGCAGCAACTTCGAGGCCTTCCAGGCGCGTCGCGCCGAGATCCGCTACAAGCCGGACGCCCGGGGCAAATCCGACTTCGTCCACACGCTGAACGGCAGCGGCCTGGCCATCGGCCGCACCTGGGTGGCGATCATCGAGAACTACCAGCAGTCCGACGGCAGCGTGGTCGTTCCTGAGGCCCTGCGGCCTTATCTCAACGCGGAGCGGATCACGGCGGAGGGTGCTCTGGGATAAACAAAGTGTCAAAGATTGATATCTCCGAGCTCCGGAAGGCCGTTTCGGAAAACCGTTACTTGATTCGACTCCACGCCAAGTCCCGGATGGGCGAACGAAGAGTTTCCGACAGCGATGTGAAGCACGTGTTGGCGAGCGGGGACGTCATTGAACAACATCTCAACGCTCGTCCTTACGCCAAGGCTCTCTTTATGGCCCAGGTCCGGGGTGAGCCTCTCTATGTGTCTTGTGCTTTTGATGGGACAAATGCGCAGATTATCACCGTTCACTGGTATGATCCGAACAGGTGGATTAACCCGTGGACCCGAAAGAAGGGCTGATGAAGCAACAGGCCATCAAATGCGCGGAATGCGGCGGAACCCTGGAAGAGCGGACTATAAACCACACGCAACAGTGGGGTGAGGAACTCTATCGTTTTGAGGACGTCCCTGCATTGGTTTGTGCGCAGTGCGGACACGTCTGGCTGGCCGCTGAGGTTTCACAGCGAATAGACCAGATTATTCGAGAGCACCCCAAGCCGAAGGCGTACCAGAAGGTTCCCGTGTTCTCGCTTTTGCGGACCAAGGCCAAAGGCGCTGGCGCTGGCACGACTTAGGCCAATGCCCCATTCCCCCGCATACAGAAAGAATTCGCCCTTTCTTTTCAGTGCATTAACAGGATTAGGGCGACGCCTGCTCCAACCGCCGGGATAAACTTAAGGTGGGTCAAGAGTGGTTAGTCATTCTACTATCAGGTTTCAAGATCAGGCTGTCGATCACATCGTTGTAGAGAGTCGAGGGAAACGGTTTCGAAGGAGAAGCTGTGCAGCGCAGAATAAAATGCGCCGAGTGCGGGGGCACTCTTGCGCAAAGGACCATCACCCATACGCAAGCTTGGGGCGATCAACTCTATCGCTTTGACCAGGTCCCAGCGCTCGTTTGCACCCAGTGCGGTCAAGTTTGGCTACCGGCCGAGGTCTCGCAATTAGTCGATGAGATTATCCAAGCCCCGCCCAAGCCGAAGAAATTCTATAGAGTCCCTGTTTTTTCCTTCTCGGAGCTGACCAAGGCAAGCTGATCGGCCGATTCTTGTGGCAACTAAGCCACTGCCCCCACTTCAGCCAACTGCGAGAAAACGTAAGGACCTTCGGGGATCACGGCCACCGAGGCGTCTGGAGGAAGAGCAGCGGCAAAGGCGTCAACCGCCGCCCGGGGCTCTTCGAAGCTCGAACCCCAAAGGTAGCGGCGATCGTCGGCCGGGACACCCGGCGCACACCAGAAAATTTCGGCGCGGCGGGCCACCAGGGCCAGCTTCTCCAGTTGCCACTGGTCGATGATGACCGGATCGCGGTCCAGGGCCTCCAGGCAGGCTTTCCAACCGGAGAAAGAGCGCACCATGCGGGTGAACTCCGGGCTGCCGAGCCCTTCCCGGCAGGCGGCCAGCAACAGCATCTTGCCTCCCGGTCTGAGGATATGGGAAGCGGCGGTGACGCCCTTTATGCACTGATAATAGGTTAGGTCCAGAGGATAGCCGCCGCCGGTCGTGATGACGGCATCCACCGCCTCTTCGACCGGGGCCAGGGTCGATTGGCGGACGAACTCCACGCCCCGGGCATGAGCGGTTTCGGCGCGGCCGGCGAAGACTCGAGCGATTTGCCGCGTCCGCGTCAGCGCCACGTCAACCATGAAATCGTGCCGGGCCATGCGGGCGATCTCGAGCAGTTCCCGGTGCAGGGGATTGTCGGGAAAGCTGCCTTCAACGGCCCGGGCTTCGCGCATAAAGGGCGGGCTGTGGAGGCGCTTAATGGTCTTCTCCGCCGCTAGGCCAGGGGCGATGAGCTTCCGGCCGCCGGAAAAGCCCAGCATGAGGTGGGGCTCGATGAAGCCCAAGGTGATGTGCAGGTCCGCTTCGATGAACCGGCGGTCGATCAGGACCTCCGTGCCGCCGTCCGCCCGCCCGAGATAGGCGTGCGACTCCTCGATCCGGGCGTTGTGGGAATCGACTCGGTATCGGGCCAGCATTTCCGGCCCGACAATTTCCTCGAGTTCGGCCGGTGCGGCCTCCCGGTGCAGGCCGGTGGCGATCAGAATTCGAATGCCGTCACGCGGCACGCCGGCTTGCTCAAGCGCGGCGGTTACGTGGGGCAGAACAATCCTGTTAGGAGCGGGCCGGGTGATGTCGCAGACCGCGATGGCGGCGCTGGTCTTGCCCCGCGCCAGCTCGATCAGCGGCGGAGAAGCAATCGGATACGCCAGCGCCTCGGCCAGTGTCCTGTCAGGCGAATCGACCGCGCTGGCGAAGCGCGGCTCGAGTACAATAGTCCGCCACTGCTCGGGCAGCGCCAGCTCGGCGCCCGCCCGATCAAAGGCTACTCGAATCCTCATCGTCCTGCGTGCTGGGAGTCCTTACGCCCCTGCTGCAGAGCTCTGCATGGCGGCCATCTGCTCCGCCATTTTCTTCTTCATTTCTCGAGGCGTAGGCTCAGCGATGTGGGTGGCGATGGCCCAGGGATGCCCCTCCGGATCGATCACGTTTCCGCAGCGATCGCCCCAGAACATGTCCGTCACCGGCATTCTGGCCGTGGCGCCCAGCTTGACGGCCCGGGCAAACACTTTGTCCGCGTTTTCCACGTAGAGATACAAGCTCATGGGCTTTCCATCGGGCCCGTTGCTGATGCCGCGCTTCTTGAAGCCAAAAGCCTTCTGGTAGAAGGAGGCAGCGGCTTTCACATCGACCACGTTTAGGTTCACAGTTACTGCGCCGTATTTTTTCCTGTTGAGGGGATCAGTTTTCTTGGCCATAGGTCGCTCCTGGGGAAGGTAAGAGCTTCCTATTGTAGCAAGAATGGTCCCCAATCTAAGCCATCAGTCTTTCGCCGGGCTCGGCCGAAGGCCTAAACTGGCGAAGGCCGTGACCAGGGCGCAGGCCGGAATAAGCAACAGACCTTTGCCCAGGCTGCCGCCGACGTTGCCGATCAGCGGAGGAATGGTTAGCAGGCCGAACCAGCCGATGGTGATAACGGTGCCCAGCGCCTGGGCGGCATTCTCGGTGAAGGTGTTGCCGACCATGGCCAGGATGGTGGGGAACATCGGCGCCATGGCCAGGCCGGCGCAGAAGACCACCACGATGACGGCTGTCTGCCCGGTGACCTGCAGCGTGCCGTAAGTGAGGAGGGCGATGGCCAGACTGGCCCCCAGGATCACCTTCCGCTCGGAGCCAGGGGCGAACAGTCGCGACGCCGCCACGCGGCCGACCAAAATACCTCCAGCAAAGCCGAAGGAAAGAATATTCGTGGCCACCCGCTCGGAAAGCCGGGCCGGATCGCCGATCAGGTACTTCACCAGCCAGGTCGAGGTACCCACCTCCACGCCGACGTAGAGAAACAACTGCAGCGCCAGAAGATAAAAGGCCGGCCGGGAGAGGATCTGCCCATAGCCCACGCCGACCGAGTGGGCGCTGCCAGCCGGAGGCGGCATGGCGGTCACTATGTGGACCAGAAAGGTAATAAAGGTGAAAGCCGCCAAAAAATAGCAGATGGTGGAAACTTCGGCGCCCTGAAACACGTTAGCCTTGAGGAACGGCGTGGTCATGCCGCCCAAGCCGAAAAACAGGTTCAGCAGGTTGAGGGCCCGCGCCCGCCGCTCCATGTCCAGATCGCTGACCAGGGCGTTGGCGCCAGTGACGATCATGCCGCCGCCCAGCCCCAGCAGCACAATTGAGGCGAGGGCCAGCGGGTAGTCTGGGGCCAGAGCCAGCCCAAGCAACGCTGCCACAATGCCCCCCAGCCCGCCCACCAGCCCTGTCTTCTTGCCCTTCTTGTCAATGATGGGACCGATGGTCAGCGAGGAGATGATCAGGCCGATAGCATAGGCCAGGGGCTGCCAGGACGCCTGCGCGTCGTCGAGATGAAAGCGATCGGCCAGCGCCGGCAGGATCGTTCCCAGCAGCAGCGCGATCAGCCCGTAGCCGTAAATAGCCATCACCGCCTCGATGAAATTTTTGATGTGGTCGCCGGTCGGGTTGGGCTGGCCAAAATCCTTAGTCGCGTTGAGGTGGATTTCGGGCCGCGATTTGATGCGGTCCGGCGTGTCCTTGCCGAAGGATTCGTTGTAGACGTGCAGGTCCTGGAGGTTCATCACCTCCATGGTGGCCTCGCTGCCGAAGAACTGCTCGCCGTATCCGTAGCGCTGGTTGGCGAACATGCAACTGTAGTTGATGTGGAAGCCGTCGGGATATTCATAGGCGGCCGTGAGGGTGTCGGGGACCTCGCGGTCGTCGCTGGTCCAGTAGTAGGTGCCGCCGGAGGCAATCACCGACCTGGGAGCGTGGGCCCCGAGGACCATGTGGGAGGCGTCGGTCTGGTGGACGAGCAGGTCGGTCGATATGCCGCCGGAGTAGTCCCAATAAAGCCTCCACTGGAAGTAGCGCGGAAGGCTGAAGGGCCGCTGGGGGGCCGGGCCGAGAAATTTGGCGAAGTCGGTGTTGCCTTCGCTGGCGTCGGCGGGAATTTCGTAGCGCCACTGCGGATTGTCGGGCAGGCTGTTCCGGTACCAGAAGGCGCGGACGAAGGTCACTTTGCCCAGGGCGCCGGATTCGTAAATTTCCTTGGCTTTCTTGTAAAGAAGCGAGCCGCGACGCTGGGTGCCGACCTGCAGCTTTTTCCCCGATTTCTCTACGGCCTTGATGATATCCAGACCTTCCTCGATAGTGTGCGTAAGCGGCTTTTCGCAGTAAACATGCTTGCCGGCCTGGAGCGCGGCGATGACCATGTCGTGGTGCAGATGCTCGGGGGTCATGATGAAGACCGCGTCGATGGACTTGTCCTCGAGCATCCGGCGGTAGTCTTCGTAGGTGTCTGGGGTGGTCTTCTGCATGGTCTGCACCTTATCCTTGCCCCGAGCCAGGTGCCCCTGAAAGGAGTCGCAGACCGCCTTGACGTGGGCTTCGGCCGGAGCGACCTGCATCAGGGTGCCAATGAGCGAATAGCCGCGAATGCCCACCCCGATCCAGCCCACCTGAACCTTTTCGTTGGCTCCCTGGGCGCGCAGGATGGCTGGGGCGGCGGCCGTGGCGACCGTTCGGCTGAGAAAACTGCGACGACTCATGCTTTCTGACATGGATGACCTCCGGCAGAAGAAGTTTGAGGATAACAAGCGGGAGGGAGAGCGGGCAATCGGCTCCGCCCTTAAAACTGGGCGCAGCCATCGCCATGCCATCTCATCCGGTTTCTGGTTTGAAAGAGCCCCGCGCGCCGCAGCGTGTTATACTAAAAATTTAGCTGACCAGAGAGGGATCCTTATGAAGGCCGGCATTCATCCTGCCTACGCTGAAGTGAACGTCATCTGCGCCTGCGGGCACACCTTCCGCACCCGCTCCACGCACAAGGGCAACATCCGCGTGGAGATCTGCTCCAACTGCCATCCCTTCTTCACCGGGAAGCAAAAGCTGATGGACACCGCCGGCCGTGTGGAGCGGTTCGAGAGGAAGTACGCCAAGCATCGCGGCGCGAAGTTGTAATCGCCCCGCGCGAGCGTCTCTCCGCACCCTACCTACGGAAGGTCCAGCGTAGTTTCACCCCGATAAACTCGGCCTCGGGCAGCAGGGCCAAGTCCTGGCTGTCCAGCGGCCGCTTCCAGCCGCGGTTCCACACCAGAAACAGATCTTTGCCCGGGCGAAAGGTCCAACGCAGCCGGGTGTTGGTCCCGAAATTTTCCGACTCCGTATCGTACTGGTTGTAGCTGGAGAAGATCAGGTTGGGGGTCAGCGAGTAGACAAATTTGAGCTGCCAGAGCCGCTGCACGAAGCGGCCCACCGGCAGGCGACCGAAGTCGTTTTCCGCGCTCAGTTCCACTTGGAGATGCCCCTTACCGGAGGTCCAGCGGACGTAGTTCTCCCACTGGGTCAGGGTTCCGTTGTAAAACTCGCCGAACCAGGTGGTGGAGCCCACCCGAATCGGCCGGTGGTCGGAGGACTGCGCCTCGGCGCGAAATCGCGTGAAGGGATACCTGCCCGGCGGGATGACCACGCCGCGGGCGAGCTCGAACGGCTGGATCAAGAACTCAAACTGGGGCACATAGTTGAATTCCAGATGCTCCCCGGACTGCGTCCGGACGTTCCACGGGGCGAAGAAAGCCCGCCAGGATTGGGTGTTGCCCTCCAGGTCATCCACGCGGGTGTAGAAAAACTCAAAGAAAAACTGGCGGATCCAGGAAAAGGATGAATCGGCGGAGGGCCGCGGCTGGAAGGCGCTGCCGAACCGATATTGCCGCGTGCCGAGCCGGGGCAGGAAGCCCAGCGCCGGATCCATGCCGTCGCCGAACTCGCGGGCGCTGAGGGATATGTCCCACCGGTCGTTGGGATAATCCGCCCTGAACCCCCAGCCGTACCTCTGCCCGGTGGTGGTGTCGTTCTGGCTGCGGACTGCCCAGCCCCCCAGGAGCAAGTTCTTGTTCCCGCGGAAGGTGGAGGTGCGCCAGACAGCATCGAAGCCGAACAGCGAATTGCTGTGAACGCCGTCCGGGTTGCCGTTGGTCAG
The DNA here is from genome assembly GCA_016201185.1 of Acidobacteriota bacterium. Taxonomy (GTDB): domain Bacteria; phylum Acidobacteriota; class Terriglobia; order Bryobacterales; family JACQDG01; genus JACQDG01. Next base: position 8,945 of record JACQDG010000272.1, read on the forward strand.
GATGGAGCCGAGGCGCAGGCGTTTGTCCACATCGTAGGTAATGCGGCCGGCGAAAAGATTTGTCTTCGGCACCGGGGTGATAGCGCTCGTGTCAGGGTCGGTCACCCAGGTGGCGCCCGTCTCCACGTCCAGCAAGGCGAGGCCCCAGCGCCCGGCGCGGCCCCACAGCTTGACGCCCTCCTGGATGGGCACTTGCCGGTCCCCAAACAGTCCCACGCGCCGTGAAAAAAAGGGTAGAAAGCTAGTGTCAGGGCCCGGTTCCATTCCCAGGCCAAAATTGAACTGGTTGGCCCCTTCCAAAAAGAACGAGCGTTTCTCGGGGAAGAACAAGGGAAAGCGGGTCAGGTTGACCTGGCGCGTGTCCACCTCGGTTTCAGCAAAGTCCGTATGGGCGGTAAATACGGCCGTCAATTGAGAGGTGAGGCGATAGGTGACATCCAGGCCCGGGTCGCCCCGCAGAGAAGCTCCACCGGCGGCGAAATCGTGGGTGCGGCGGCCGAGGATATACGGGCTGATTTCCAGCCCGAGACCCTTTTTCAGGTCGTCAATGCCCTGAAGCTCGCCCGCCCGGCTCATGTCGTAGAAGAAGGAATCCAGAGTCGGAGAAGCCCAACGCAGCATCATGCGCTCGCGGGCTACGGCGCGCTCCACATTGAACCCCCAACTCTTGAGCCCCGGGGTGAAGCTGAGGGTGCGAAAAGGGATGACGATCTCGGCGGTCCAGCCGGTACTGGTCCGCCGCGTACGTGCGTCCCAGATGCCGTCCCAGTCGAGGGAAAGTCGTTCCGGATTCGAGATCAGCCCGTCAACCCGGGCGCCGGCGGCGTTGACGCGGAAGGCGTAGCCGGTGCGGCGGTCGCCGTAAGGGTCGAGAACCACGGCCACCGTGTCGTCCCCGAGCATCTCGCCGTCGCGCTGCATGGTGTGGAGAGAAATTTTCTCAGGGGCCGGATCCGTGCACTGGAAACCCACGTAGAGATGCTCCGCGTCTACGAGCACCCGCACCTCGGTTTGATAGGGAGTGGACTCGCCCGGACGAGGAGAGGACTGCACCAGGTCGGCGATCACGCCGGCTTGCCGCCACGCCGGCTCGTCCAGCTTTCCATCCAGTTGGATCGGGCCCGGTGCGCGGCCGGCGGTGAGGACTGGCCGTTGGGGAGGCGAGGCCGGCTCCGGCGATGCCCCGGCCAGCAATGCCGAAAGAACAGCCAGCCAGAAAAACGCACGGCAGCAACGCCTCATTCTTCCCCTAGAGATCTTGAACGGCAATCGTGAGGAGATCGCATAGAAGTCGGCTGTGAAGGCCCGGGGCTTGCGGGCACCCAAGAAGGCAAAAAGACGAACAGGCCACGCATCGCCAACATGCGTTCAACCACCATCCTAAGGAGCCGATCTGAAGATTCCCTGAAAAACAGGCCAAGATTTCAACTCCGACCAGAAGGAGGCCCTTCGCCTAACTGCTCCCCAGTATGGGAATCCGTACGCGGAAAACCGAACCTTTCCCTGGGGTGCTGTCGACTTCAATAGCGGCCCCGTGCGCGTCGGCGATCCATTGTGCGATCGACAGACCCAGTCCGGCGCCGCCCTGCTCTCGGGAGCGAGCCTTGTCAGCCCGGTAGAAGCGCTCGAAAATGTTCGGAAGGTCGTCGGGAGAAACTCCGATGCCCGAATCCCGGACCTCGCCGATCGCGAATCCGTCGGCCCCTTTCAATGACACCGACACGCGCCCGCCTGAGGCCGTGTATTTCACCGCATTGTCAATCAGGATCAGGAACAAACGGCGCAGGGCCTGAGGGTCCCCTTGGATGAGCAGATTTGTATCGGGGTACTGGCAGTCGAAGGCAACGTGCTTTGCCTGAGCAAGAGTTTGACCCTGCGCACAGGCTTCGCGGAGGGTC
>JACQDG010000266.1 GCA_016201185.1 Acidobacteriota bacterium
ATCCGCGAGAAGGAGCAGACGATTCCCGCGAAAAGAGCGGCAGCGACGCCTAGGGCTGCGCCAACCTTGATCATGGAAAGAGCCGAAGAAAGGCCGCCGGAGCCCGAACGGCGGACCAGCGTAATCCCGTACATGACGGCAAACGGCAGCGCCATTTCCAGCAGGCCTGCGAAGTGGTTTCTGTTCACATACGTTCCGTGAGCTTGTTCGGCGCCTGCAGCGTACTGCGCCAGCCCCAACACCGCCTCGAAGCCTCCTACGATCAGGATCGGAAAGGCCGTTCTCCAAGGCGGCCACCAACGCCAGGCGAGGTCGCGGATCACCAGGAAGAGAAGGGTGTATCCGGCGATCCGGAGAAAGTGGACGCCCGTAGTAGAGGGAACGATACTGAGCGGCGCCCAGCTTACGGGCGGCATCAGGTTTCCCACGGCGTCCAGGAGCTGGGCTCGGGCGGGAGAGACGATTCTTAGAAAAGAAAGCGGCAGTGGCAAAAGCTGCCACACCACGTAGCAAGGCAACAGCAGGGCCGGCCACCGCAACCAGCGATCCATCGGCGGAACAAGGCCGGCGCGCCAGGCCCTCCACCAATACACAACCGCCACCAGCCCCAGCAGCAGCAACGAGAGATTCCAATCGGTGGGGGCCATGCCGCCGTATTGGAAAGCGGCATAGCCAACTGCAATCGCAAGGAGACTAAGATACAACGCTGACAGAGCTTGGCTGGACATGCGGGCACGAGGACTGCAACACCACGGTGGGGCGGCTCCCCTGCTGCGGCCCCGCTCTAGCTTGCATTTCTCACCAGGGCATGACCGATGCTTGGTAAACTAATCGTGGCGAGGGTGAAAACAGCGTGTCGGCGGGAGTGCCGCCACGGCAGGCTGGAGAGTCTGCGCCACCTCACCGCAGCCAAATCCGCGCCAGGCCGGCCAAGCCGCAATAGGGGTCCCGCTGCGGTCGTGCCCCGCCGCCCGCTTTGCCTACCGGCATTCCTACCGACGCCGAGGTCTTCACTCTCCCTCGCGATGCCCTGGCTCACAGTCCGTTCGCCGGGAACACTGCGAGTGCCGGCGCGGCAGACAAAGCGTCTCCGCTGCAAGGCCAGCTCAGGACGCCTTGCACTTACCGTTCACGCAGTCCTTGCCGGGCGGGCAGGATTTGGGGCCGCAGCACGTGTGCCCTTGCGGTTCACAGTGGTCGGCGCCGCCGGTTGTGCAACACTGTTTGCCGGGCGGGCAGCATTTGTCCCCACAAACCGTGTGGCCTGGCTTGCAGCCGTCTTTCTTGCCTTGCCCACTGGCTTGCCTGGTCGCCAGGGCACCCAGCGCGCCACCGGCCAGTACCCAGCCGATCAGCCTGAACGCCTGCCGCCGTGGCAGCGGGCTCGCCAGGACGCGTGCAACATCATCAAAGAGGTTCGGCATTTCTGTATTCCTCGCTTTTCTATGGGTTCATTCCTTCTCGGGCCAGCGCCAGTATGGCGTCTGGCCCAATTGCCACGTTTTTCGCAATTACGCCGTCTTCTCTCAGCAAGAAGGCCACGGGAGTGGCAAAGGTCCCGTACTCCTTGGAGAGCTTCCATCTTTCCTGCAGCAGCACCGGAAATTGGATCCCATGCTGCTCTGCTTTCTGGCGGTTGGCCTCGCCGTCGCCCCGGCTGATCATTACCATGGCCAGTCCGTTTTTGGAGTGCTCTTGATGGAGCCGCGCGAGGTGAGGCGCAAGCTCGTCGCAGGGTCCGCAGTGGGGGTCACTGAATACCAGAAGCACGCGCCGGCCGCGATATTCCTGAAGCGCCACCGTGCGACCGTCTATGTCCGGTAGCCGGAAGAGGGGCGCGGGCGTGCCGGCCTTGAGCCCGTTCCGCTCGATGCGGCTCTGGCTCAGAGGTCGCTCGCCGGGAAGCCGCCTGCGCTTGTCCCCGCCGGCCGCCTCCTGCGCCAACAGCGAGACCTCATCGGACCCCTCAGCCAAAGGCTTCGATACCCGCCCTTGTTCATCCAGCAGATACGCCGCCGGCGTGCCCAGCCTTTGAAACGGCTCCGGCGGCTCAGCGTCCTTCAGCAGCAGGATCGGGCACCTGAGACCATGCTCGGCGGCCAGCTTGCGGTTCGATTCGGCGTCCCCGTAAGCAAGCAGCAGCGTCTGTAAGTTCCGCTTTTGAAAAACCGACTCGAGGCGCGCCAGATCCGGCGCTATGAGGTCGCAGAAACCGCACTGGGGGCGCCAGTGCACCAGCAACACGCGCCTGCCGCGGAATTCTTCCAGCGCCACTTCCCTGCCTTCCAGATCGGGCAACCGGAAAGACGGGAAAAGCTCGCCCGTGGCAAGCCCCGCCGGCGCGGCCGGCTGGGCCGAGACGGCAAGCTGCTGCTCGAGACGATCGAGGCGCAGGATGATCCGCCCCTGCTGCTTCACTATGTGGTAGAAGCCGAACGACAGGCTGATCAGGATGAGAATGAGCAAGACTTCAACAAGCATGAAAGACAGCTTTCCTTATTTCCGAATCAGTTAAGAACCGGAAGGGGGAGCCTCACCCTTTTATCACGAGCCGGAGGAACGCGCAAGTGGGTAAATGCATGATAGTTGTGTTTGACGAATGTAAGACTGGATTTCTTGTGGATAATGAGTGTACAACCTGTGGAAAAACACACCGAAAACAGAAAAAAAAGGTTTGTTTCGCCCGGCTCTATTATGCAGAAATTCAAGATGTTACGAAAGTTCTAGTACTTTTCGGAGGCATGATAGGGCTTTTTGGTAGCGAAAAATCCAGGGCCGTACTAGACACTTCGTCATACTTGACAAGCGTATACAGATGCAATATATTTGTCGTCTTTTCTCGCCCAGCTTTATTCCCTCTTATGAAAGCCGGGATGGGACTCAGACAGCGGTAGCTTTGCCCGATTAGGGCGCCACGCGGCGGGTTCCGGATTCCCCCCACAGTGCAGGAGGAGTTGCGTGTCAGGGGCCGAAGGCGTAGCGCCACAGC
>JACQDG010000267.1 GCA_016201185.1 Acidobacteriota bacterium
AAGCCGGGGACCAGCGCGGCGCGGTGGTTGTTGAGGACGTTCGCCGGGCCGAGGGATTTGTATTTCTCATACAGAAGCTCGCCGCTGCGGATGTAGTCGTGCAGGGCGAAGAGGTCGGTCGAGTCGGTGTGCTCCCAGCCCTCGTTGTCGATGACCAGGCGGGTGGAGTCGAGCGAGCGGGTGAGGGCGTAGAGCGACTTGAGGTGCTGCTGCTGGCGGGGGTCGCGCAGGTCGGGCACGCCCCAGCTTTCGTTGATGGGGGCCCAGATGATGATGGAGGGGTGGTTGTAGTCGCGCTCGACGGCCTCGATCCACTCGCGGGTGAAGGCGACGGCGTAGACGTCGTCGTAGAGATAGGCGTTGGCCATCTCGGAGGAGACGAGCAGGCCCATCTTGTCGGCCCAGTAGAGATAGCGGGGGTCTTCGAGCTTCTGGTGCTTGCGGGCGCCATTGAAGCCCATTTCCTTGGTCAGGCGGATGTCGTATTGGATGGCGTCGTCGCTGGGCGGAGTGAGGTTCGATTCCGGCCAGTAGCCCTGGTCGAGGACCATCTTGAGATAGGTAGGACGGTTGTTGAGCACGACCTGCCCGCCCTCGACCGCCACACGCCGCAGACCGAAATAGGAGCTGACGCGGTCTATGGTCTGACCGCTGCGGCGCAGTTGGAAAGTCACATCGTAAAGGTTCGGGGAAGCGGGCGACCAGAGCTGGGGGTCGGGGACGATGACCACGGCGGAGGTGCGCACGTCCTCGGCCATGGTGATGCCCACGGCGCGGCGGTGGCCCTGGAAGGAGACCTCGATAAAGATTTCGGCTTCGGGGGCTGGGCGGTCCACGCGAAAGTCAAATTGCACAGCCCCGCGCCTGAGGTCAGGGGTCATGCGGACGCTTGAGATGTAGCTGGGGCCGACGGCCTCCAGCCACACGGTTTGCCAGATGCCCGACGTGCGGGCATAAAAAATGCTGCGGGACTGCACTTCCCAATACTGCTTGCCACGCGGGATGTAGCGGTCGGTCGGCGGGTCCTCGGCGCGGACGGTGAGGGTATTGTCGCCGGCGACGAGCAGGGGCGTGATCTCGAACGTGGAGGGAACATGACCGCCTTCGTGGGAGCCGGCGAGCCCGCCGTTCACCCAGACCATGGCGCGGTAGTCGACGGCGCCGAAGTGAAGAAGGACGCGCTTGCCTTTCCAGCCGGCGGGGATTTGAAACGGGCGGCGATACCAGATCCAGGGGTGGAAGGAGCGGTCGGCGATGCCGCTGCGCGGGCTCTCGAAACAGAACGGCACAAGGATGCGGCGGGAGAACGCGCGAGACGAAGAGGCCCAATTTTCAGCCAAGCCGGCGTTCGAGTCGTCAAACTCGAACTGCCACGATCCGTTGAGGTTGAGCCAGGCTTCGCGAACGAACTGCGGCTGAGGATGCTCGGGGCGCGGAATCGGCGGTTGGGCGATGGCGGAATCGGCCCAGAGGAGGAGAAAAAGGAAAAAGAGCAGGGAAGGAGGTGTTTTCATACTGCCCTCAGCCCAGCCAGCCCAGACGTTCAAAGCTCTCAAAATCCAAATGGGGTTCCTGTTGTCGGTCGCCTGCACCGAACAACAGGAGACACTGCTCAATGAACCGGGTATAGCCTTGCAAATCGGGGAACAGCGATGCGCTATGAATATTCATTGATGACAGTCTCTCGAGAAACTCTGTGGCCGCCCCACGAGCTATTTCTAGCCTGTGCACGAGACTCATTCCGCTGAGTTCGTTTACAGGCATGTGTTTGGTCACGTTGTCCCCGAAAGAAAGGTCAACGTCCGCGATGCAAAGGAATGTTCCTTGCTGCGCAGCCAGCCGTTCGTTGTGGGTCCGCGGATGCACCGGGGCAGCGAAAGCCTTTCGGTCTTCACCAACAAAGTGCTCATTGAAAAGATCCGGACCGCTAAGGTCGGTGTGCGCAAAAACATCTGCTTGCAAGGATCCGGTGGCTCTCAAGGGCACGTGATTTATCGCCCAAACGGCCGCCAGTGTATCCGGCGTTTTGTTGCATTGCAACAGGTCGCAGAGCGCAAAATAGAGTGCGACATAAGGGGAGGTCGACACATCGAGAAGTCTAGCTGGTAACCCCCAATGACGCATCAGGGCTAGCCATTCCAGCGTCTCGTCGGCCTGTGGGAGATTTGAGATGAATTTGCTAGCCCGCGCCTGAAACGCGCGCAGGATTAGCAGTTCGATGCGGGCCCCTACTGAACTGGCAACACTACCTGATGCGTACCGGGGATATGGCTCTGCATTAACAACGCGGCCGCGTATGGGGTCGAGAAGGCGTTCAAGCGTCGTCCGTAAAGGCCAGCAAGCGTCCCGCTGACCGCGAAAATACCAGCGCCCCCGCTTGCGACGAAACCATTGATCGTAGACTCGCTCGAAGTCTTCCCAAGAATTGATCTGATGGACCTTCGCTGCTTGGCCGAGGGCGTCGATCGCGGGAGTGGGGGCTGTGGTCTCGCTCGTGCTCATCCGCTCCGACCTTGCATTACCAGGTTGCCATTGGACGCATTATAAACCCGGACCTGGAGTTGCGCGGAATCGGAGTCTGTGCGGAGGAGGCGGAAGCGGCCCGAGCCAAAGCAGAAGAGAGGGGTCGAATAATGGGGGAGTTGTGCAATCCCATAAGGGGTTCAATGCAGCTCAGGCGAGGACCGGTTCACGCGACCTGGGTCCCCACCGGCGCGCGGGTTCTGCGGGGGCCTGTTGGCAGATCTCAAAGCCCGGCCCTGGCTGCCAGGGTTTTCTCCGAGTGTGCCAGAGCAGCGGACAAACCATCCTTGGCGTAGGGGCTGCCGGGGTACTGCTCGAGAGCGTGGCGGAACGCCGATTCGGCGCGGGTCCATTCGCGTAGGTCAAGCGCTTCCTTGCCCAGCGCTTCCCACACGGACCTGGGGTAAATGGGCGGCTCGTTGTAGGGGAGAAGAATCTCCGAGTTGGCGGCGCGCTCCAGCGTATCGAGGCCCTTCGCCTTGCGGCCGGAGTGTACTTCGATGTGACCGAGGAGCTCGAGCCGGGCGGCGCGGAGATGGGGCGACTCCGAGCCGGCCAGTTTCTGCCACTCTTTCATCGCCGCGTCCATGCTTTTCAGTTCCGCCCGAGCCTGGGCGATCTGGCCTTTAGCCGTGTAGGCGAGGCCGCGGGCCCAGGCGCGCCAGGCATGCTGGAAGGGAGCCGGATAGTCGGGGAGCGCCTTGTCGCCGAGGATGTCGTCCCAGCGCTCGAAACGGATCAGGGTGCGCATGCGGGCATGCCAGCCCTGGCGGTAGACGGTGTAGTTGTTGGTAAGCTGCTTGGCTTCGCGCGGGTTCTCGCGGATTTGGAGCAGCTCCTCGGAGTTTTTCATGGCTTCGTCGTACTTGCCCATGAAGGAGTAAGTGGTGGTAAGGAAATGGACGTTGTGGCCATGGTGGCCGTTGGGGTAGAGCTGGTCGGCGGCCAGCTCCTGGCGCTCCAGCCGGGCGGCGGTTTCGAAAGCAGCCGCAGCGTCGCTAAACCGACCGCTCTGGGCGTAGATGTGGCCGGGCATGTGCTGTGCGTGGGGATTCGCCGGAGCGAGCTGGGGATAGCGAGCGCAACTGGGCCAGGCGTCCTGCGCGTGCGTGGAGCCTTCGAGGCCGTGGATGATGTAGTGGTTTATGCCCGGGTGCTCCGGGTGCTGCTTCACGAGCTCAGTCAAAATGGCGACGGCCTCTTCCGTGCCGGGCCGGGGCTTCTTGTCGCCCGGGGTGTAACCGCTCATCAAGGCCAGGGCAAGGTAGGATTTCGCCTCGACTTCCTCGGGGAACTCGCGGACGATGTCTCGCAGGGCCCGGACGTAATCGCCGTCGGGATCCTTGGCGTCAGGATTACGCCGGGCGACAATAGCGGCGATGTAAAGCTGCTCGCGGCGGCTAGCGCGGCTGCTCAGTTGCTGTGCTTTGACGGCGGCTTCGCGGGCGCGCTGAATGCCGGTCTTAAAGCCTGCGGGCAGAGGCGGATTTACAGAAGCCTGCGCGGGGCGCTCGGCGGCTTTGCGGCCATCGTCGCGCAACTGAAAGGCCGGGCGGTAGTCGCCGGCGGCGACCATGGCGATGCCCCAGTAGGCCATGGGGGCCTCGGGGTCGAGCTGGGCGGCCTGGAGGAAGGAGCGTTCCGCTTCGCGGCTCCAGAACGAGTGCATCATGCCCACGCCTTGGTTGAAGAATTCCTGGGTCTCGCCGGACCTGGTCGTGATCGGCATGTTGATTTTGCCGTGGCCTTCAACGAGGTGGGCGGGCAGGGTGGGCGCGGCGTTGGACGGCGGCGCGGCGCAGAGGTCTTCCGCCGGTTGCGGCTTTTGACCGGCAAAGAGCAGCAGACAGTAGGTGCATGGCAGCAGGCAAAACAGCTTCTTCATAGCATTCACTCCCCACTGAGCTTCTGGCGTTCAATACAGTTTCCACCAAATCGGCCAGTTGGTGCAAGGTAAAGTCGTTGCCCTCGAGGTTAGCGGCCAGGCGGCCCCGGCGGTCGATGACGGCGGCGCGCATGGAATGGGTGATGAGGCCCTGGTCGGGCCAGAAATCGACGCCGTACAAGCCGCAGACGCGGCGGACCTCGCGCAGGCAAGGGCGGGGCTGGGTTGATAGAATCGGCGCATGAGTCATGGAGCGCAAGGGCCAATAATCCCGGCGGAGGAATATCCACGGCGCTGGAGCATAGTGCAGGCGCTGATGGAGGAGCAGAAGCTCGACCTGCTGGTCGCCTATGCCGATGACCGGGCGGTGGCCGGCCCGGCGCATGCCCGCTGGCTGGCGGACTTTCCGGTGCATTTTGAGCCGGTCTCGATTCTGGTGCTGCCGGGCCGCGAGCCGGTGATGCTATGCGGGCCGGAGAGCGATGAGTATGCGCGGCTGAGGGGCCGCGTCGCGGATGTTCGAGTGCTGCGGGAATTTACTCATCCGGACGAGGATTATCCTTACTCGAAGATCCAGGGGCTGGGCGAGGTGGTTCCTGATTTGAGCCGTGTTCGACGCGTCGGCGTGGCCGGGCGCGGGCTGATGGGCGAGGGCATCTTACGCGCCTTCGAGCAAGCGGTGCCCGGGGTGGTGTGGATCAATGTGGAAAGCGCGATGTGCGAACTGCGGGCGCGGAAGTCGGCGGCGGAGCTGGAGGTGATCCGATATGCCTATAAAATCGCCGAGGAAGGAATCCGGGCGGCGGTGGAGGCGATCGGGCCCGGGGTGACGGAGCGGGAAGTAGCGGCGGAAGCGGAGGCGGCGATGCGGCGGGCGGGCGCGGAGGGGACGGGCATTGACACGATCGTGGCTTGTGGGCCGAACTCGAGGCCCATCCTGGCGCGGTCGACCTGGCGGCGCATCGAGGCGAACGACCTGGTGCTGCTGACCATCGCGCCGCGCTATGAGGGATATCACGCGGCCATCGGGCGGCCGGTGCTGGTGGGGAATCCGGGAGAAGAAATCCGGCGGGCGCGGGAGGCGGCGATTCGGGCGCAGGAGGCGTGTTATGAGGCGATGCGGGCGGGAGTGGAAGGCCGGGAGGTGGAGGCGATCGGGAGACGGGTGGTGGGCGAGGCGGGGCTGGGACAGCATTTCCTGTATTCCGGCGTTCACAGCGTGGGTGTGATCGAATTTGAGCCGCCGATTTTCGGACCGAGCAGCGCGGTGAGGCTCGAGCCGGGGATGGTGATTTCCATCGATATTCCTTTATTTAATGCTCCCTGGGGAGGGCTGCGGGTAGAAGACGGGTTCGTGATCACGGAGACGGGGGCCGAGCGGCTGAATAGCACACCGTACAGGATTGAGAAGTAGCGGGGGTTAGGATAATTCGGCTTCGTATATCTGAAGAATATCTGGCCGGGCGAGGGCTTCCGAGAGTTCGGCAAGCCTGGGCTGCAGGTAAGCCCGGTCCAAGCCTCCGCGGTGCCGGTGTAACAGACGGCGGGCATCGTCGAGATCTTTCAGCCGCTCGGAAATCAGCTTCATCAAGATCAAGTCCTCGACCGCCGCGACCATGATCGACGTTGCTGCGATCTGCTTGGGCTGGGCGCGGTGGATGGCCTCTTTCTCTGCGGCAGAGCAGCAAAGATGATATCCAGGCGCACGTTCTGGGAGGTTTGAACTGGCAACACCCTGGTCCGGTGGACCAAAGCAACAGGATCAGGCGGCGCAGGGCGAAATCTGGCGCACAGGTCGGCGACCGTTTGCTCGAAGCGCTGCGGCTCCACCAAAATGGTCATGTCCACATCCAGGGTGGCGCGCGGCTCTCCCCAGGAGGCAACGGCGAGACCACCGATGAGCATGTAGGGCAGGAAAGCGACTCAAGGACCGAGGCCGCCTCCTCGACCGCGGCTTCGAGGGACGTCATGGGGAAGGATTCAGCTTTGCCAGTGCCGCCCGCATGGCCTGAATGCCGAGCTTTTGAGGGTCCTCGTCCCGCGTGCGGACCTCCGGCGGGAACCAGCTCCATATAGCTCCCAGATCGGCCAGGATGTCGGCGGGTGCGCGTTCGACGGGAGGCTGCTGGGCTTCCCAGCGATGGAATTCTGCCCACTGCTGTTGACGCTGCCGGAGCTGCTGGCGGAGGGTCATCTACTACATATTGTATCAAGACGGGTTGCTGCCCGCGCGACTTGCTAGAATCGGACCAGGAGCGGGAAGATGATGGCGACCGAGACGATTCGCGCACCGCGGGGCGCGCAGGTTCGCGCTAAGACGCTCCAGAGGGTGCGAGTTTCCTTTCCGGAATGAGTTCCCGGGCCGGGTCGATCTTCAGCCACAGCGCCGCGCTGATCAACAGCACAGCCGCCATCGGAAGTAATGGGGCCTCGTAGCTACCGGAGACCTTCACAAAGTAGCCAAACAAAACTGACGAGAGGACGGCGCCAATCTGTGCGGCTGTGTTCATCAAACCAGAGACCGCCCCTGCATACTGTTTGCCAATATCGACGCATACGGCCCACACAGTCGGCTGCTGCAACGTAATCCCGGCATAGCTCAGCGCCAAAAAGGTCAGCGCCACAAATTTGTTCGCGACGAGCACTGTGGCCATTGTGAACAGGGCCGAGCTGCCGAGTCCGATGATGCCGATCATGTGACGCCCGCGCTTCAGCCCAAACTTTCTTACCAGCGCATCACTAGCGAAGCCGCCGCAGCCATTTGCACACGCGCCGCAAACGTAAGGCAGGGTCGACAGCAGCAGTTCTTTCTCGCTGAACCCACGCCCCTTCACCAAGTAAGTGTGCAGCCAGGATTGGAAGAAGTACAGCCCGTAGACGTAGGTCAAGGCCAGCAGCATGATCGCCCAGAGATTGCCGCTGCGTAGCGCGATGCTCCAGGGTAAAGCGTGACGTGTCTGCGGCGGGGCGGCGCCAATCTCCTCGATCTCGGCCTTCGTCACGTTAGCCATTTCCGCAGGAGTATTTCGATACCACCAGTACCAGACGACGCCCCAGGCCATCCCCAACAGGCCGAACACGTAGAATGAGGTCCTCCAGCCGTAACGCGCCTGAATGGGCACGACCAAGAATGGGGCGAAGGCGCCGCCGATTGGAGCGGCCATCCATATGATTCCGAACGCGCGGGCCCGCTCGATAGCGGGGAACCAACGAAAGATGCTTGCAGAGGTGTTGGGATAGGCGCCGGCCTCGCCGGCGCCAAAGCAAAACCGCGTCAATAGCATGTAGAAATAATTCGACGCCAGGCCGGTGAGCGACGTAAACGCGGACCACCAGAGCACGATCCGGGTCAACACCGCGCGCGGGCCGAGGCGATCGCCCATGTACCCACTTGGCATCTCAAAAGTGCCGTACGCGATCGCAAAGACTCCAGTCACCCAGCCCCAACGTTCTGGGCTGATGTGAAGATTCTCCTGGATGCGTGGTCCGGCTACGGATATGCAGACGCGATCGAGATAAGTAATGATGGAGAGGAGGGACAACAGTAGCAGGACCCGGTGGCGATACTTCATAAACCCACGCAGGGGTGCGACCCAGACCGACCGGCAGTCCTCATAAGGGGGAAGTCAATCTGAGCCTGCGGTGAGTCTACCACGCGAAGCTTAGCGCCTGCCGAATTTAAGCTACACGGTCAGTCCTGCCAAGCCTCTCCCCTTGCCGTGCGCTTCAAGAATATGCACTGGCCCGGCGGTGCTAGAATCGGACCAGGAGTGGGGAAATGATTGTGACCGAGACGATTCGCGCACCGCGGGGCGCGCAGCTGACCTGTAAAGGATGGCACCAGGAAGCGGCGCTCCGCATGCTGATGAACAACCTGGACCCGGAGGTGGCCGAGCGGCCGGCCGACCTGGTGGTCTACGGCGGGGTGGGGAAGGCGGCGCGAAACTGGGCCGCCTTTGAGTCCATCGTCGAAAGCCTGCGGAAGCTCGAGAACGACGAGACGTTGCTGGTGCAATCGGGTAAGCCGGTGGGCGTGTTTCGCACGCACGAGATGGCGCCGCGCGTGCTGATCGCCAACGCGAACCTGGTCGGTCACTGGTCCAACTGGGAGACCTTCCACGAGCTCGATCGGGCCGGACTGACCATGTACGGCCAGATGACCGCAGGAAGCTGGATCTATATCGGCACGCAAGGAATCCTGCAAGGCACGTATGAAACCTTTGCCGCCGCCGCGCGGCAGCACTTCGGCGGGTCGCTGGCCGGCAAGCTGGTGGTTTCAGGCGGCATGGGCGGTATGGGCGGCGCGCAGCCGCTCGCGGCGACGATGAACGGGGCGACGTTCCTGGGGATCGAGGTCGATCCGGAGCGGATCAAGCGGCGGGTACGGACGGGCTACTGCGACATCCAAGTGAACCAGCTCGACGAAGCGGTGCGCATTCTGCGGAGCGCCGTGCACAAAAAGGAGGCGCTTTCGGTCGGGCTGGTGGGCAATTGCGCCGACATCCTGCCGGAGATGGTGCGGCGGGGCATTGTGCCGGACCTGCTCACCGACCAGACTAGCGCGCACGATCCGCTGAACGGGTACATCCCATCCGGCTACACGGTGGAGCAGGCGGCCGAGTTTCGTGCGCGCGATCCACAGGGTTACCAGGAAGCGGCGCTCGATTCGATTGCGATTCACGTGCGGGCTATGCTCGATTTGCAAAAGATGGGGGCGGTGACCTTCGATTACGGCAACAACATTCGGACCATGGCGCACCAGCGCGGGGTGGCGGACGCTTATAATTTCCCCGGCTTCGTGCCGGCTTACATCCGGCCGTTGTTCTGTGAAGGCCGGGGGCCGTTTCGCTGGGTGGCGCTTTCGGGCGAGGCGAGCGACATCGCGGTCACGGATGATCTGG
>JACQDG010000268.1 GCA_016201185.1 Acidobacteriota bacterium
GGTACACGCTCAGCGAAAGCCGCTCCCGGCTGTAATGCAGGCCGATGGTTCCCAGCGAGGTGGAATTCTGCTGCACGGCCGTGCCGTTGTTGCGCTCTTCGGCCAGCAGGTTGGTTTTCAGCGACAGCCTTTGCGCCTTGCTGAAATAGTCCAGCTTCAGGTCTCCCACCACGTAATCCACCCCGGCCTTCTGATCGACCTTGCCGCGGACGCTCTCCGGAACGATGTAATAACCCTCGCTCGAAAAAATCCGCGTGAAGGCGGAAACTCCGAAGGCGCCGAACAGGTCCGAGTACGTCCCCTTGGCGTCCCGCACCCCCGCATTGCCGCCCTCGAAGGCGGCGCCGAAATACCGCGTGCGGGGCGTGGGCGTCAGCAGGGAAACCACTCCCCCCATGGCCCGGTCGCCGAACACGCTGGTCGAAGCCCCCCGGGAAATCTCGATGCGCTCGATGGTGTCCGGGTTGAAGCGCGTCCAGTAAACCCATCCGCCGAACGGATCGTTTACCGGAATGCCGTCGAGCAGCACCAGCGTCCGGCTGGCCCCGCTCGGCCCCAGGCCGCGCAGCGAAACGCCTTGCGTGCCCGGATTCGCGACCAGGCTCGAGGTGCGGCGGAACAGCGTGAAGCCCGGCACATCGCGCAGCCGGTCGTCCAGGTTGATCCCCGGCCGGCTTTCCACGCTCCCGGCGTCGAGCCGCACCACCGCCCCCGGCGCCTCGGCAGTGATCTTCTCGCTCACGGTGATGGAGGTGATCAGCGGCTCGAGCTTTACCTCCTCCTGGCCCTTTTCCTGGGCGCACAGAGAAATCACCACCACCATCGCAATCGAGAGTCGGCGCATTTCTCAACACCAAAGCAACTTGCTTGAATTTATCATAGACCTTTCCGGCTCACTTTCCTCCAAGAACTTCCCTCCACCTGCGCTACAATGGCCGGCTTGTCGAGGCGAGAGAGGCGTGGCATTCGCTGATTCTGCGGCCATCGAGGCTGTCGAGCTGGTCAAACAGTTCGGTTCCCTCACAGCGGTTGGCGGGGTGAGTTTCGCGGTCCAGCCCGGGGAACTCTTCGGGCTCCTGGGTCCTAATGGCTCCGGGAAGACCACCACCATTCACATGCTGTGCACTCTGCTAAGGCCCACCACAGGAACGGCGCGAGTCAACTCGTGCGATGTAGTGGCGCAACCCCTCCAGGTCCGCCGGGCTATCGGCCTGGTCTTTCAAGAGACAACCCTGGATCGGGACCTCACTGCTTATGAGAACCTCCTTTTCACCGCCTATCTCCACCACATCCCGCGGGCGGACGCGCAAGAGCGCATCCTGGAGCTTCTGAAGGTGATGGAGCTGGCTGACCGACGAAACGAACTAGTCAGGAAGCTTTCCGGCGGACTAAAACGGCGCCTGGACATCGCCCAGGGTGTTTTGCACCGCCCGAAAATTCTTTTTCTGGACGAACCCACCATCGGCCTCGATCCGCGCTCCCGGGCCGCCGTCTGGGGGTTTATCGGCCGGCTCCGGCAGGGAGGCATGACCATCCTGCATACGACCCATTACCTGGAAGAGGCGGAGCGATCGGACCGCGTCGGAATCATCGACCGGGGAAAGCTCATTGCTCTGGGGCCGCCTGTAGAGCTGAAGAAGGCGAGCAACCGTCCTTCCTTGAACGAAGTCTTCCTCCATCTCACCGGACGAAAAATACAGGAGTCTCAAACAGAATGAGCGCCGGGGCCGTATACACTATTGTGGAGAGAGAGTTCAAGCGGTTTTTTCGCCAGAGAGGCCGGTTCTTGAGCTCCCTGGCCCGCCCTTTGTTCTGGCTGTTCGTGGTCGGGCCGGGCCTCGGCCGCCTGATCCGCTCGCCGGGAGACGTTGCCTATCAGCAATTTCTCTTTCCCGGCGTGCTGGGCATTGTCGTGCTGTTCGGCTCCATTCTCTCCTCACTGTCCACCGTTTACGACCGGGAGTTCGGGACGCTTCGGATTATGCTTGTAGCCCCGATTTCCCGTCTCACCATCGTGACGGGAAAGACCCTCAGCGGCGCGCTGCTCTCCGTCGCCCAGGGATGGATCCTGCTGGTCCTGGCGCCGTTCCTGGGCCTCAAGATCGGACCGGCACAGCTCCTGGCGATCTCCCTTTATCTTTTTCTGGCGTCCATCGCCATCGCTTCGCTGGGGATGTTGATGACCACGCGAATCGATTCGCTCGAGAACTACTCCACCATCATGAACTTCGTCGTCTTCCCCATGTTCTTTCTGAGCGGCGGCCTCTACCCGGTGAAGTTGCTCCCAGCCCTGCTCCGCTATGTTGTCTACTTGAACCCGCTCACATACGGCATCGACCTGTTCAAACACGCCCTGCTTCCCGCCGCCGCTTCCGGCAGCCTGGGCACGGACATCTCCCTGCCCCTTGATGTTTCTGTCCTCGTCCTCTTCACAGGTATTGCGATGGCCTTGGCCACCCTTTTGTTCGACAAGGAAGCGAAATTGGTGAAGCGGGCGGAGCCGCGCGCGTAAGCAAGCAGCTCCCGCTAGACCGGATCCGCGCGATACACCCAGCCCGGGCTGGAAGTTGCGACGCCAGCGCCCGCTCCAGCGTTGACCCCCGCCACCACGGCTTCCACCAGCCCATGCGACGGCGCCAGTGTGCACACCGGATCGGTCGCCGCCGCATCCCCGGTTAAGAGGAAGGCCTGGCAGCGGCAGCCGCCGAAATCCTGGCTGCGCCGGTCACAACTGCGGCAAGGCTCCGGCATCCACTCCTCTCCCCGGAACCTTCGGAATGCCGAAGACTCTTGCCAAATCCAGCCGAGCGCGTGCTCCCGCACGTTGTCAAACTGCAACCCAGGAATCACACCGGCCGCATGGCACGGCAGGACCTGCCCGCAAGGGTCGATCAGGATCATCCCCCGGCCCCAGCCACCCATGCACGGCTTGGGATAGCGGGCATAATAGTCGGGGACGACAAAATCGATGCGCATGCGGCCCTTCAGCCGCTCTTGCGCCGCGCTCACCGTCTCGAGCGACCGCTCCAACTGCGGCCGCGTGGGAAGCAACGCCGCGCGATTGCGAAGCGCCCAGCCGTAATACTGCACATTGGCAATTTCCATCCGATCGGCCTGAAGCTCCTCCGCCAGCGCGATCATTTTCTCGAGGCGGTCGAGGTTCTCCCGGTGCACCACCATGTTCACGGTGAAAGCAATGCGGTGCCGGCGGATCAGACAGGCCACAGCGAGCTTGTGGGTGTGGGCGCGGGCGCCGGCAATGTCGTTGGCCGTAGCTTCCTCGACATCCTGAAAACTCAGTTGCAGGTGGTCCAGCCCGGCGGCAACCAGAGCGCCCAGCCGTTCCGCCGTCAGGCCAATTCCCGAAGTGATCAGGTTGACGTAAAGTTTCGCGCCGCGCGCGGCAGCCACCAGCTCAGTCAGGTCACGCCGGGCCAGGGGCTCGCCGCCGGTCAGGTGAAGCTGCAACACCCCCATTTCAGCCGCCTGTTCAAACACCCGCGCCCATGTCGCGGCAGGGAGCTCGCTCTGGCGGACCTGCATTTCCAGGGGATTCGAGCAGTAGACGCAGTGCAGCGGACAGCGGTGGGTGATCTCGGCGATCAGCGCCCGCGGCATGTACTCCATCAGAAATCCAGAGCGCGCTTCTCGTGCAGCCGCTCGAGAAACTTCGCTGCTTCCTCTTCCACGCGGGCCGGCTCCAGGGCGGGGTACTCGGCCCGCAATTCACCGACAATGTCCGCAAAGGTGCGCACACCGTCGCAGCGTTCCACGATCTTCCGGCCGACGCCCATCAGGCGCAACGCTCCCTCCGGGACCAGGAGCATGTCACCCTGCCCCGGCGCATCGCTGAAGCGGCACCCGGCGGCCAGCCGTGGCACGCAGCCAGCAGAGGGCCGGCTCATGGCTCCTGCGGCCGGAAGGCGCCCGGGGGAGGCCACCCCGGCTGGACGTAAGCGAAGTACAGCGCGTCCAGTTGCGCCCATAAAATATCGCACTTGGTTCGCAGTGCGGCAATGGCCAGCTCCTGTTCCGCACGGCTGCGGGCGTTTTCCCTAACCCAGGCCAGTGCAAATTGGGCGTCCTCCGGCGCCTGTGAAAGACGGGCCTCGAAATAGTCGAGGCCTTTCGCGAGCCAGGGGTAGTGGCGCCGCAGCGCATCCAGGCGCAAGGCGATCAGCCGCCCGGAAAACAGCTCGGTGAGAGAAGAAGCCACCGCCTCCAGCAGGCTCTTCCGCGTCACCAGGTCGAGGTAGGCATCCACAGCGTAGCGCACGGCCGGGAGCACCTCCCGGCAGGATTGGACCCGGTCGCGATCGAGTCCGGTGGCTTCCGCCAGAAGCAGCCAGCGCGCAATGCCTCCACCCCTCCCGCTCTCGCCATCGTGATCGACCAGGCGCTTTCGCCACGCCAGGCGGAAGGCGGCATCGTCGCTGCGAGCCAGCAGCAGGGAATCCTTTATCGGAATCCGGCTCTGATAGTAATAGCGGTTCAGCGCCCAGGCCTGCAACTGGCCACGGGTGAGCTTCCCCTCATGCATCAACAGGTGGAACGGATGGCGGTGGTGATAACGCTCCTCTCCCACGGCCCGCAGCCGCGCCTCCAGCTCTTCACTGGACAGGGTTCGAGATTCGGCGATCGCCGTCATAGTTCCAACTCCAGCCCATCGTGCGGCACTTCCCAGCCCGCTTCCCGCGCGCAGCGATACTCGGGGCTGTCTTCGTCCAGCATGGGGTTCGTGTTGTTCACATGCAAGAAAATCTTGCGGGGCCGGCGCAACTGGCCCAGCCGCTCCAATACGCCGCCCGGGCCGGAAACCGGAAGGTGGCCCATTTCGCGGGCCGTGCGCCCGCCGCCATGGACGCGGACCAGCTCATCGTCCGTCCAGAAGGTCCCGTCAAACAAGAGCGTGTCGCAGCGTTCCAGCCTTTCGAGACACCCTTCTTCTACCAATGCCACCGCAGGCATGTAAGCCAGCCGCCCGCCTCCATTCGCCTCCTCGACTATAAGCCCCTGGACAGCCTCCGCTGGGTCCGACTTAGCGGTACGTTCAGAGCCCACAAAGCCGGGATAACTGCCAGGAAGCGCGAATGATTCGCAATGCAGCCCGGAGTTCTCACCGTCGACGGAAGTCAGATCAAAACCGGCCCCGCCGGGCGCGACATCGGTCCACTCAACCTGCTTGGCAGCCCGGCGCAGCGCGCCAAACATGCTGTTGTCCTCTACCAGGATACGCCGCACAGAAGCCGTCGCATAAACCCGCAGGGGCTGAAACTCCCGCAGCAGGAGAAGGCCAATAACCTGATCGATTTCACCGGAGGTGAGAACGATGCCTTTGATGGGAGAATGGCGCACCCCATCCCCGGGGTGCAAAGCAGGACTAGCTTCGATCTGCGCCCGGAGGTCCGGAGAGGCGTTTAGAAGGTACCAATTGCGGTTGTCAGAACTGATAGCGACCTGGGCCTGAGTACGCGCCCTGCCGCTGAAAACCCCCTGGCGCAGCCGCCGACAATTTAGACAGCCGCAATTCCACTGCGGGAATCCACCCCCGGCGGCCACGCCCAGGATCTTCACCCGCATGCGGGCCGGTTAAATCTCCGCGTTGGCGTAGGAATTGATCTCGCAGCTCAGCGAGATTTCTTCGAAGTCAGGGGTTACCCATTCCATGTCGCAATCTCCAGTCGGCAGTCTTAGATACTGCGGGTCTATTCTACTGATCCGGAGAAACCGAGTCAAGAGGAGCCATTTTGTCCCATTTGACCCTTTACAGGTCTGCCAAACGGTAGCAGTGGTAACTCGCTTCAGGCAGCGAAGACGGAAGCCCCGCCGCCAAGGCGGTGAAGATTACCTGGAACAAGCCGCCCGGCTCTACTTGCACCGGTTGCCCGCCTGGTATGGCCTCCACCAGGGCGAGAAACTTTAGAATGTCATAGACATTCTCCAGCCACTCGGGCTCCCGGCCGCCCCGGGGCCCTTCCGGCGGCTCGCCATGAAATCGCGTTCCGGCGCCCATGGTATGCAATTTCCACACCAGGGAGGCGCACAGCTCTACGGCCCTCTCGAAGCGCGGCGGCCATTCCGACCCGTGAGGGATCGAGCGGTCAAACACAATCTCAATCCGCCGGTCCTCCTCCAGGGTGAACTCCCGCACTTTCAGGTCGCCGGTGTGGGCCGTGGCCTTCCAGTGGATCACCCGCGAGCTGTCGCCGGTCTGATAAGGACGGATACGGTAGAGGTCCTGCCCCAGCCCCGCCAGCAGCCTTTCCCACTGGCCGGCCAGCCGCGGCAGGCTTTCTTGCAGGGCAGCCTTGGGAACCACGGAGGGATACACCAGAATCTCGCGCGGCAGCCGCAGCCGGGCGCTCTTCATCAGGAAGCCGAAAGGGAATCCGCTGCGCAGCCAGAAGGCATCCTGCCGATAAATGCCCCGCCGGGGAAACTGCAGACTCAAAACGGCGGAGCCCGTTTTCCCGCCGGCGATCATGGGAAAGTAGATCTCGGGCGGCCCGCCGTGACCCTCGGGGCCTTCGCTTCCCGGCAGATCGGCTCGGAGCCAGATGGAGAATGACGGCATCCAGGACTTCAGGTGCCGCAGCAGAAGGCGGACCGGAACTTCCTGCCAAACCAGCAGCGCCGCCAGCATGGCGGCCAGAATCAGGAACAGCAGGTTGTTGGCCGAGGCCAGCGCCGCAACAGACACCGCCAGAATGGCGAGAATAAAAAGCACGCCCTGGCGGCTGAACCGGTAGGCCAGGTCCGGGCGGGAAAACTGCGGCCAGACTCGTAGCACTACATACAACCCCAGGGCCAGGGCCAGCACCGAAGCCAGCAAACTGCCGCCCCAAGCCCCGCGGTTTGCAAAGCGCTGCGCCACCCAGGCGAACCCGATCGTCACGACCACCAGCCCCGCCAGGGCCAGGCGCTCTCCTCTTCCCCCGCCTTTGGCGTTTGCCGGCACGCGAAATCTTCAGGGCGACGCCCGCGGCACCAGAGCCGGCGCCAGATATGCGTAGCCCAGTGCGATCAGGCCGATGGCGCTCGCCAGGATGATGCTGTGACGCAGGGTGAAGCGGAACA
>JACQDG010000270.1 GCA_016201185.1 Acidobacteriota bacterium
CTTTGCCCAAACGCCGATCGCAGATTCCCGAAACCCACTCCACCACGGCAGGCAGCGTCTCGCGGCCCGGGATAATTTCCACCAGGTGCATGTAACGCGGCGGGTTGAAGAAATGCGTTCCCAACCAGTGCTTCCGGAAGTCCTCCGGAAGGCCTTCGGCGATGGAGGCGATCGGGATGCCGCTGGTGTTGGTCGAGACGACCGCCTCAGCGGCGCGTACCTGCGCCACCCGTTCGAGCAGGCGGCGCTTGATTTCCAGGTTCTCGACAACTGCCTCGATGATCCAGTGGGATTCCGTGAGCCGCTCCAGGTCGTCGTCAAAGTTTCCAAGGGCGATGCTGTTGCGGTATTCGGGCAGGAAAAATCCGGAAGGTTTCTGGTTGAGGACGCTTTCAAGGCCCGTCCGGGCCAGGCGATTCCGGTCCTCGGGGGGGCCGGTTTGATCCAGGAGCAGCGCAGGTATTCCCGCGTTGGCTAGGTGGGCTGCAATGCGGGCGCCCATAGTTCCTGCTCCCAGCACGGCAGCGCGGGCAATCGAGTTCACGGGGGATTCTCGGGAGCGATCGCTTTCTCTTTCAAGAGAATAGCATACAGCCCGCGGCCCGCCCGAAGCGGAGCGGGGCCCGCGCCCCGGCCGGGGCGATTCAGCCCCCTTGCATATCCAATTCCCGGCAGGCCCACACGATCCTCCCTCTGACGATCTCCAAAATGTCCCGCTTCACCAGCGACAGATGGTCCGGCAGGCGCAGGGGGCGGCGGCTGTTGTCGGCCACCAGCACCAGGGAAGCACCCACTCGCTGGCAGCGGCAGGCTGCGCCGCGGCCCCCGAACGCCAGAACATAAATATGATCGAACAACGGCCGCCGCCGGACCGCCTCAGCGCAGTCCACCAGCACCAGGTCGCCCGGCTCGAGCAGCGGCATCATGGAGTCTTCCTCCTCGGCCAGCTGCAGCAGGACGGGGTCCTTGAAGCGCGCCACGAACGACGAAGGAAACAGGCGCCGGCCAGACTCTTCGGCCCCGGGGAAGACATTTCTCGGCCCTACCGACCCGTGCCAGAGAGGAACGGCCAGCTGGGCGGGCCCGTCCCTGACTGGCCGGGGCTGTTCCTCATCCAGCAGGTCTTCGACCGAGATGTGCATGTGCCGAAGGATCGCGTCGGCCAGATCCCGATGGACGCCTCGGATCCCTTTCAGCACGTTATGCATGTGCGGCTGTGTATATCCGGCCAGGAGCGCCAGGCGACGCTCGCTGATTTCCCCCCGTCGCACCTTCTCGGACAGGCAGGCCAGCAGCCGCTCTTCCAGATCCCGGAATGTCATGCCGCGCCATATAGCCCCGGGAAATAGACTCCAGGGAAAACTGGCCCCCGGAAACATGCGCTGATTTTTTGAGGAAATTCTTTCAATTTGTCTCCGAATTTAATTCTTATTTATTGGCATAATGTTAGCAGATTTTTCCTATATTTTTTCAAAAAAAGCTTTCAAAATTCCTCAGCCGGAGTTGACTTCGGCCGGGCTGGGTTTAGCTTATGGACAATGAAGCGAGCCTCAATTCCGGCCGCCAGCGCGGCGGCCCGATCCCGAAATCTCAGGAGAATACACATGGAATGGAGTCGGTCGGATGTTCTTTCGCTGGCCCGGCTGTCCTGCACGACCTGCGGGGGGGAAGGGGCCAGGCGGGAGAATAAAGGGAAAATTATCCCCTGTCCCTGCGTTTTGAGGGCGATATTCCGCGCCTGCTACGCGCGATTCCGGGTCTGCGTAAGGAAGGAAAAATACATGAGCCGGGTCTCCTTCGAGCATTTCGGCGGCAAGGAGCGGCGCATGATGTGGGGCCGCAAGGACGAGGAATACGCCGCCGATTTTCACCTGGTCAGCCAGCGCGTGTTGGATGCGTTTCACTACCGGATTTTCAGCTGCCACTTTCTGCTCGGGGCCGACTGGAAGCTGTGCTGCCGCCGCCTGAGGATGGACCGGGGCTGCTTTTTCCACGCTGTGTACCGGGTGCAGGAAACCCTGGGCCGGGTTTTTTATGAGCTGGAGCCTTATGCCCTATACCCGCCCCGAGATTATTTTTGCACGCGCATTGTGGCTCCGCCGCGGGCGGCGACCCTGGTAAGTCGGCCTGGGCCGCCTAGCTGCACCCAGCCAGTCTGGCGCTAGGGCGTTAGAACCGCAGACATCTCAATACTTCGCAAGCCGGCGCTTGTCGAGACAGCTGATTGGGAGTAATCTGGAACTAGGGTAACGACCATGAATAGGTCCGCGGCGTTTTTAGTATCATTTGTCACGTTTTGTTGCGCTGCTTGGGCGCAACAGGGTCATGCTGGCGTGGGGGTTGCGGGAGGCGGGCGGTTGGGCCATGGGATGGCCTCCGGGTCGCCTGCCGGCGGAGGCCGGCGGGGTACGGTTTCCGGAGGCATTTCCGGCGCCCCGCAGAGGGGGGCGCCGCAAGGCGGCTGGCAGAGCGGGTACCGCCGTAACGCGGGCAACGCTCCGCAAGCGTCCGGCCCGGGCATCTTCGTTTATCCGAATACGTATACTCCGAATACCTATGGGTCGGTCAGCGGCTTCGGCAACGTGGTGTACCCGGGCACCGGCCATGCCCCGGGAACCTTCAGTCCCTTCAGCATCGTCGATCCGACCTTCGGAACCCGGCTCACCAACACGGTCAGCGGCTTCGGCTACCCCTATGGCTATGGGTCTGGCTACGGCTACGGCCGCGGCTACCGGCCTTATCGCGGCTCCAACACGATCATCATTCCGTACGCCTACCCGGTTTACGTGCCCTACCAGGAGCCCCTGCCCTACGATCAGCCGCCGCCGGCGCCGCCGCAGGTCATCTACATCGTTCCTGCCGGGCCCGACCGCAGCATGACGAACACGGCGCCGCCCCCGCAGCGGGACAGCGTGGTCACCTACGTAGTTCCCCCGCGCAGCGAAGAGCCGCCGGCTCCGGCCCCAGCGCCCCAGCCGCTATACCTCATCGCCCTGAAGAATCATTCCATCTACTCGGCGACCGAATATTGGCTGGAAGACGACACGCTGCACTACATCACCCTCTACGGGGCGCACAACCAGGCCACGCTGGACCAAGTCGATCTGGAATTTACCACCCGCCTGAACCGCGAACGAGGCATCGAGTTTACGCTAAGGAAATAGCGCGGCTTGATTATTCCACTACTGTGGGTATTTGCTGCCCGGCGGGGGCGTGGGCCGGTGTTCCCTTCTTCCACCAGCGCACGAAGTGGGAGCCCAGGTCGTCCAGGAACGTATAGACCACCGGCACCACCACCAGGGTGAGCAGAGTAGAAGTGATCAGCCCGCCGATCACCCCCCGGGCCATGGGTGCGCGGAACTCTGCTCCGGCGCCCCACTCGAAAGCCAGGGGCAGCATGCCGAAAATCATCGCCAGCGTGGTCATCAGGATCGGCCGAAGCCTGACCCGCGCAGCCACCAGCAGGGCCTCCCGGCGCGAGAAGCCGGCCTCCCTTTGATTGTTGGTGAAGTCGATCAGCAGGATGGCGTTTTTGGTCACCAGGCCCATCAGAAGGATCAGCCCGATCAGCGACATGATGTTCAGCGTGTCCTTGGCCAGGTAGAGCATCCCGGCCACGCCGAACAGGGACAGGGGCAGGGAAAGCATGATGGCCAGGGGCTGGAGAAAGCTGCGGAACTGCGAGGCCAGGATGGCGTAGATGAACACCACCGCCAGCGCCAGGGACTGGCCCACGTAGCCGAAGCTCTCCACCATGTCCTCCGAGGTGCCGGTGTAGTCGACGCGGTAGCCGGGGGACAGAGAAACTGTGGCCGCCCGCGTCTTGATGTCGTTGATCACCTCGCCTAGCGAGCGTCCCTCGGTGTTGGCGCTGATGCGGATTTCGCGCATCAGGTCCCGGCGGCGGATCTTGGAAGGAGCCGTTCCCGGCTCAATGTGCGCCACCTGGCTGAGCGGGACCAAGGCCCGGCCCCCGCGGGCGGGCAGATCCAGTTCTCGCAAGTCCGTGCCCTGGGCGCGCTGGGAAGGCTCGACCAGCAAGCGGACGTCGTAGCTGTCGCCGTCGGGGTCCTCGAATTGGGACACCACCTCGCCGGCCACCAGGCCGCGCACCGTAGAGGCGACAGTTCCGAGGTCCAGGCCCAAGTCGCCGGCGGCCTTGCGATCCATGCTGACGCGCAACTCGGGGCGAGGAATTTCCTGACTGGTGTCCACGTCGGCGGCGCCCCGCACCTGGCGCGCTTCTTCCATCAGGCGCTCGCTGATGGGGTCCATCACCGCCAGGTCGGAGCCCCGGAAGCTCATTTGAATGGGCTTGGCCTCAAAGCCCTGGCCGGCGTTTTCGACGCTGGTGCGCAGGCTTCGGAAACGCTTCAGCCGCTCGCGCAACTCGGCCTTGATCCGCAGAAAGTGCGGGCGCACAGAGCGCTCCTTCAGGCGAATGAAGATGGTGCCCTCGTTGATGGGCTGGGCGCCGTTGCCGCCGATGGTGGAGTACGTGTAGGCAACGTAGGGATTGCCGCGGATTTCCTGGATCAATTGCCGGGCAATTTCCTGGGACCGTTCCAGGCTGATGCCCGGCTGGGCCTTGTAGGCCACCTGGAACTGGCCGGGGTCGGCTTCGGGGGTGAAGGTGGCGCCGAGCCTGGCGAAGATCAGGAAGCTCGAGCCCACCGCCACTCCGCCCAGGAAGACCACCTTCCAGCGGTTCGAAAGGCCCCAATC
>JACQDG010000271.1 GCA_016201185.1 Acidobacteriota bacterium
GCGCTGCCCAGGCTGGATAGCATCTTTGTGGATCTCGAGCGAGTCGGCGCCGTATTCGAGGTCGTAAGTGACGCTGACTTTTTCGGAAGGCAGCTTTTTCGGCTTGCGCACGGGCACGAATCCGACCCCGAGGCGGAAAGCCAGAGCCGGGCCGAAGACGAATCCGCGCGCCTCGATTCCCACCACCACGTCGGGGCGGTTGTTCTCGTAGCGGGCGGCGAGGCGGATGATCAGCTCGTGCAGGCCCTGGGGGTCCTTGAGCAGGGTCGTGATGTCGTAGAACAGGATTCCGGGCTTGGGAAAATCCGGCACTGCGCGGATGAGTTTTTTCAGATCCAGCATTCGCTTGTCACCTTCCACGCAGGCTCACCATGATGGCTCGATGCGGAACGAGGAGACGGAATGCACTGGCGCCGGCTCCTCGTCCACCCCGCGAACGTCGGCATAGGCCGGGCCGACCTTCAACCGGCTTGCTAGCTCCTCCAGGTTTTCCGCGGTTCCCACCGCGTAAACTTCCACCCGGCCGTCGTCGAGGTTCTTGACGTAGCCAGCCAAGTCCAGCTCGTTTGCCGCCCGCTGGACAAAATAGCGATACCCGACTCCCTGTACCAATCCTCGGACCCAGTACAGCCGCGCCGTATCCTTCCTCTGCTTCACGGCGAAGTCAAAAGTACATCAAATCCTGAAGAAAGTACACGACCGCCTCCGGGGCCATTTGGAAATGGTTGATTCTGTGAAGGTGGCCGCTGGCCCCCCGATTGCTCAGAGCAGAGGCAGGAGACGACAATGGAGATGCTGGCTGTGGGCTTGGCATTAGGCTTGGGGTTCTTTCTAGCTCTGACCCTGCAGTGGGCTTTACTCGGGGCGATCGTCCGCCAGATGGCCCGGGTACAACGAGTGCCTATTTCCGAGCGCCCCGCTGGGGCTTCTTGAGCCGCGAACGGCGCAGCTTGGCGGAATTGCGCTTCGGCTTGGATATGGAAAAGGCGCCGCTTCCCAGATAAGTTGCTTTGTGGGTTTTCTCGTTTCCTTCCATCGACTCTCCCGGCATGGAATGTTTGAACCATGCCAACCTTCTATCTTAGAACATCTCTGATCGGGCGGCGCCGGGGAACCACCCTGTCCTCAAGCCGGCACTGCCGCGACGAATCCCAACTGCTCGGACAGTTCTTGCGGCGAGGTGGTCGGTTTCCGGCAGGCATAGTTGCGGCAGACGTAGGCGGTCGGACGGCCGTCGATGAGGCCCCGGCCGGTGAGCAGCGGCAGCCGGTCGTCCGCCTGCTCGGCGCGGACCACGAGCTTGTTGGGCAGATAGCCACGGTAAAGCGTTCGCACCAGTTCCCGCGTTCTCGGATCACCGCCCTGGCCCAGAATCGCGATCTCAACCAATCCTTCGTGCCAGCTCTGGATTCCCGCCAGCATCCGGTCATAAGCTAAGGGGTTCTTTTCGATGGCTCCGGCAAAGACGTGGATGATCTGGGCGGCCTTTTCGGCCAGGTCATTGCGGCCGAGCAGGACTGAGAGCCGGTGCAGATTGGAGAGCATCACCGAGTTACCCGAAGGGATGGCGCTGTCGGTCGAGATCTTGCTGCGGTGGATCAACGGCTCGTGGTCCGACGCCGTG
Source organism: Acidobacteriota bacterium (assembly GCA_016201185.1). Lineage (GTDB taxonomy): Bacteria > Acidobacteriota > Terriglobia > Bryobacterales > JACQDG01 > JACQDG01. The sequence goes on from JACQDG010000271.1 coordinate 1,625, forward strand.
AAGAAAAAGCCCCCCTTTTGATGATCCCAGTAATACTCGATGGCCACATTGGTTAGGCGTAGGGCCTCGTCCAGCCATCGCTGCTCCCCTCTCCACTCGTAAAGCGCGAGCAGCCCCTCGATCAGAAAAGCGTAGTCAGTGAGATAGGCATTCAGGCGGGCGCGGCCCTTGCCGTAAGTGGCGAGCAAGCGGCCGTCGCGCTGCATATTCGTCACAATAAACTCGGCGGCGCTGGTCGCCGCTTCCCCATATGCCGGCTTATCGAGCACGGCGGCGCCCTTGGCCAGGGCGGCGATCATCAGGCCGTTCCAGCCGCAAAGGACCTTATCGTCCAGCCCCGGCCGCGGCCGCTTCGAGCGCGCCTCGAACATCTTGCGGCGCATCTCGGCGAACCGCGCCTCCAGATCTCCCGCCTCCTGGCCCTTCAGCCTGGCGATGGTCTCGATAGGCCGGACGACCTGCAGGATGTTCTTCGGCCCGGCCGGCACATGGGCGTCGCCGGGATGGTCCCAGTTCCCCCACTCCGTAATGTCGTAATGAGAGGCGAATAGCGCCGCGTCCTCTTCGCCGAGCACCTCCTGTACCTGCTCCAGGGTCCAGATGTAGAACTTGCCTTCCATCCCCTCGCTGTCGGCGTCTTCGCTGGAGTAAAAGGCTCCCTCCGGGCTCCGCAGATCCCGCAGCACATAATCGAAGATTCCCCGGGCCCGCTCGGCGAACACTCGGCGTCCTGTGGCCTGGTACCCATCCAGGTAAATGGAGCTGACCAGGGCCTGGTCGTAGAGCATCTTCTCGAAGTGCGGGACCAGCCAGCGACTGTCAGTCGCGTAGCGGTGGATGCCGCCGCCCACGTGGTCGTAGATGCCTCCGTTGCCCATTTTTTCCAGCGTCAGTTCCACGCAACTCAACAACGGCCTGTCACCGGACTTGTGGTACTCCCGCAACATGACTTCCATGGACATGCTGGGCGGGAACTTGTTCGCGCCGCCGCCGGGCAGTCCGCCGTAGACCGGGTCGTAGGCTTCCTCCATGCGTCGCGCGATGGCGGCGATCCGCTCCAGCGGAATGGGTTCGCTTTTCTCCCCCTCGTGCATGGAAGAAAGCGCGCCGGTGACCTGCTCCGCCTGGGCCTCGAGTTCCTCTCGCTTTTCTTTCCACGCCTGCGCGATGGCTTCGAGAAGCGTCTTGAAGCCTGGCCGTCCGGCGTAATTCTCCGGCGGGAAATAGGTGCCGGCAAAGACCGGCTTCAGGTCTGGGGTGAGCCACACGCTCATCGGCCACCCTCCCTGGCCGCCGGTGTAGAGCATGGTGGCGTTCATGTAAATCTCGTCCAGGTCCGGGCGCTCCTCCCGGTCCACTTTGATGGAGACGAAATCGCGGTTCAGGGTTTCCGCCACCTCGTCGTTTTCGAAACTCTCCTGCTCCATCACGTGGCACCAGTGGCAGGCAGCGTAACCGATACTGAGGAAGATCAGCTTGTTCTCGCGCCGCGCCAGCTCCAGCGCCTCCGGGCCCCACGGATACCAATTCACCGGGTTATGGGCGTGCTGGAGCAAATAGGGGCTGGTTTCGTGGACCAGGTGATTGGTCGGCATCTTTTTCTGATACTATTGTACGGTATGAGGGAGAACCTGTGAGTTGCGCCACCCCGCCCGTGCCTTCGGGGCCTGAAAAGCCGGTCACGCGCAAGGTCTTCTGCGTGAAGTTTCAGAAGGAGCTGCCCGGCCTGGATGAGGTGCCTTTCGACAACGAGCTGGGGCAGCGGATTTATGACCACGTTTCCCGCGACGCCTGGGGCTTGTGGAAGGAACACCTGAAGATGATCATGAACGAGTACCGGCTGAACCTAGCCACGGTGGAGGCGCAGCAAATCGTGCTCAAGCAGATGGAAGACTATTTCTTCGGCGAGGGCGCCGCCCTGCCGCCCGATTACGTCCCGCCTCGCACCAAATAGCCGCCTACACTACTGGAATTAACGGTGAAACTTGGAAGTGTAGCCTGGCGTGAGCCTCCCGCAGCGCGTGCTCCACAAACTCCGGCGTTTCCCCGCGGGCGAAGATAAAACCGAGATAGCTCGATCCCTCCGGCAGGGGAACCAGCTTTTGCCGCAGCTTGGCGGTGATCTCGATCCCGTCAATGCCGGGCGTCCGGGCTGCCTCATCCATCCCTTCCACTCCCTCCAGGAAGCCCGCCCGGGGGGTAGGTATCATCATGACCCCCGAAGCGGCCTGCTCCCGAGGCAGGTCCTCCACCGGCTCGCCCAGCGCGTGGCGCAGAATCAGTTCCTCGAGCGGCATGCCGTCGCCGAAGCGCAGGGCTTGGGCGCACAGTCCGCCGATCGGCCGGGCGGCCATGTCGAGCATCCAAATCCCCTCAGGATTGAGCCGCAATTCGGCATGCAGCGGACCGTGCCACAGCCCCACGGCGGCGATAGCCCGCTCGGTCGTCAGAGCGATAGTGCATTGGGTGGCCGCGTCCAGCCGCGAAGGGGTCACGTAAATGGTTTCTTCAAAGTACGGCCCTTCGAGGGGATCGGGCTTGTCGAACAGCGCCAGCACGCGCAGCCGGCCACGAGTCAGGATGCCCTCGAGCGCCCCTTCGCAGCCGGGGATATAGCTCTCCACCTGAATCCACGCTGAGGATTCCTCTTTCATCCGGCGCACGTCGGGGGATTCGAGCAGCGCGCTGATGCGAGCAAAAGCGGCCAGGAATTCGGAAGGGTTGTCAGCCCGGATCACGCCGCGGCTGGCGGAAAGGCCCAGCGGCTTCAGCACGCAGGGAAACGGCACGGAATCGAGAATGGGACGGGGATCCTGCCTTGCCGCCACCCGCGTGTACCAGGGCACGGGCAGCCCGGCGGCGCGGTACCGCTCTCGCGCCAGGAACTTGTTGCGGCAAGCCTCGACCGCCTCCGGCGGATGAAACGGCAAGCTTAATTCCTGCGAGGCCAGGGCGGCGGTCAGCGTCGGCGGATCGCCAATGGCGACGAGGCCGGCGAGCGGACTCTCCCGCGCATACTCCACGATCTTCCGCGCCGATTCCTGCGGTCTCTCGAAGCGGACCGGGAATGCCCCGTCCTGCCATGGGTCCTCGAGGACATGGCAGCGGTCGCTCGCCAGGGCCAGCGGCACGCCGATCCGCGCGGCAGCGTCGCGGAAGGCCCGGGCCTGGTAGCCGGTGGTGGTGGAGAGAAGCAGGAGACGGGGCATTTCCAGCTCTGAAAGGTGCGGGAATCGGCTGTGCGGCAGCGCTCCTACTTGACCCTCTTAGTGGTAGATTAACTTGATTTTCTTGAGGACAACTTCAGCGGCTTCCTCTTGTGTCCTGTAAGCTTTTTGGGAACCGTCACCTTCGATGGCCCGGGTTCCGCCTTGGTTAGGGATTAGATATGCCACCACCGGCCCCGGCAGTGACTTGTTCCTGCTGACGGACCAGTAACCCCGCAGATCCTTCCAGAAGTGACTCATATGAAAATCCTAGCGCACCTTATTGACTCGGGCAAGGGTCACTCCATCCTAAGTAGTGGGACGAGCGAACTGCTTCAGTTCAGTTTCGCCAATGCCTGCAGCATCCACTGCTCCTCGATGCGTGGCTATTGAGCTACAGTTCTTGATTCGTTCTGCGATCCACAGCGGAAAAGCAGGCTCTTGCCCCTCCGCAGACACGGTGTTAAGCTGCTAGGCGCCTTGCTTCGGCCGTTGTTCTTGCTGGGACGGAAGGAGGGGGCATAACCGGCTCGAGTTCGGTTAGGCGCCTATAACCGTGTGGCTGCGAGGATGTTCCGGTCTCTTAACTTTTGCCCTATCGAGACGCGGCGCGAACCAAAGGAGAAGCCGGGTGACAACTAACAAGATCGACCAGCTTGGCATCAATACGATCCGCACGTTGTCCATGGATGCGGTCCAGCAGGCGAACTCCGGTCATCCCGGCACACCCATGGCGATGGCGCCGGTAGTCTATTGCCTGTGGCAGCAGTTCTTGCGATTTGACCCTGACGATCCGATTTGGCCCAATCGTGACCGATTTGTTCTCTCGATCGGCCACTCTTCCATGCTGCTGTATGCGCTGCTTCACCTGGCAGGCGTGAAAGCCGTCAACCCGAAGTACGAGCGGTTGGGAGAAGTATCGGTCAAACTGGATGACATCAAGCGATTTCGGCAGCTTGACAGCAAGTGTCCGGGCCACCCCGAATATCGCTGGACTTCCGGCGTCGAGACCACCACGGGGCCTCTGGGTCAAGGCGTTGCCACGAGCGTCGGCATGGCCATGGCCAGCCGATGGATGGGGCATTATTTCAATCGCCCCGGCTTCGACATGCTCGATTATGACGTCTACGCTCTGTGCGGTGATGGCTGCATGATGGAAGGCGTGAGCAACGAGGCGGCCTCCCTGGCCGGCCATCTCAAGCTCTCTAATCTCTGCTGGATTTACGACAACAACAAGATCTCCATCGAAGGCCATACCGAATGGTCCTTCAGCGACGACGTCGCCACCCGCTTTATCGGGTACGGCTGGAATGTGACGCGCGTGGGCGACGCCAATGATCTCGAAATGCTGGAGCGCGCCCTCAAGATTTTCAAGGTAACCGCCGACAGACCAACCCTCATCATTGTAGACAGCCATATCGCCTTTGGATCTCCCCACAAACAGGATACTAGCGCTGCTCACGGCGAGCCGCTGGGAGAGGAAGAAATCAAGCTCACGAAGCGAAATTACGGCTGGCCGGAAGACGCCAAGTTCCTCGTCCCGCCGGAGGTATATGAGCATTTCCAAGCTGAAATGGGCGGCCGCGGCCGCCCATTGCGCGACGCATGGATGGCGAAATTCGAGCAGTATAAGACGCAGTACCCGGAGCTGGCTGATCACCTTTACAAAATGCAGCATCGACAGTTGCCCGGTGGATGAGACAAGGATCTGCCAAGTTTTCCAGCCGATCCCAAGGGCGTCGCCGGCCGGGATGCGTCGCAAAAAGTAATGAACGCCCTGGCCAAGAACCTGCCGTGGCTGATCGGCGGTTCCGCCGATCTGGCCCCTTCCACCAAGACCCGGCTCACCTTCGACGGCGCGGGGGATTTCACCGCCGGCAATTACGGCGGGCGAAACTTTCACTTCGGGATCCTGGAGCACGCCATGACTTCCATTCTCAACGGGATGGCACTTTCGAAGATACGGCCCTACGGCTCCGGCTTCTTGATCTTCAGCGATTACGCCCGTCCGGCCATCCGGCTGAGCGCGCTGATGGAACTTCCTGTAATTCTGATTTCCACCCACGATTCGATCGGCGTCGGCGAGGATGGCCCGACGCATCAACCGGTCGAGCAGGTTCCTTCTCTGCGCGCCATCCCCGGTTTGATCACCCTCCGACCGGGAGATGCGAACGAGATCCTCGAGGCCTGGCGCCTGATCGCCCAGCTTCGCCACAGGCCGGTAGCCCTGGTCCTTTCCCGGCAGGCGCTCCCTACCCTCGACCGCACCAAGTATGCTCCCGCTTCCGGCCTGGCCAAAGGGGCTTACGTCTTGGCCGATGCCCAGGACGGGAAGCCATCCGTATTGTTACTCGCGACCGGCAGCGAAGTCAGCCTCTGCGTAGCTGCTTTTGAGCAACTGCAAGCCGCGGGAATCAGGGCGCGGGTAGTCAGCATGCCCTCGTGGGAATTGTTTGAGGAGCAGAGCCGGGAATACCAGGAGAGCGTGATTCCCCCTGACGTCAGCGCGCGAGTCTCCGTGGAGCAGGCCTCCACCATGGGTTGGACCCGCTATGTGGGCCTGACGGGCCAGAGCATTGGAATGAATACATTCGGCGCTTCGGCGCCCTTGAAGGAATTGCAAAAGAAATTTGGGTTCACTCCCGACAAAGTAGTGGCCGCGGCAAAGGCGCAATTGGAGAAGGCGGGTTGAGACTTGCGGATATTGTGTCCTGAACGCTCCCGCGAAGAGCGTCATGGACGCCACGCGCGGGGCTTGGGAAAGGAATCATCATGAATCCCTTAAAAGAGCTGAACAAATATGGGCA
>JACQDG010000049.1 GCA_016201185.1 Acidobacteriota bacterium
GGCCGGGCGCGAGCCGCCTTGCTTCGAGACAGTGGCCACCGGGGAGGTGGTCCGGGCCGCGCTCGAGGAATTCCGTCCCGTTGCAGAGGAGAAGAAAGTCACCTTACGGTTAGAGCCCCTTCCGGACCTGTACGCGGATCGAGGCCTGCTGGAACAGATTTTTCGCCGCCTGTTGAGCAATGCAATCACGTTTCTCTCCGCCCATCGACCTGGAGAAATCACGGTGGGAGGCGAGATTCGGGACCGGGAGGCGGTCTGCTGGGTGAAAGACAACGGGCTCGGGATCAAGCCCCAGGACCGGCAACGAATTTTCACGCCCTTCGGCCGGGTGCAGGAAATCCAGGCGCCGGGCGAAGGTGTGGGGCTGGCCACGGTCCGGAAGCTTGTCGAACGACAGGGCGGCCGGGTCTGGGTGGAATCGGTCCACAACCAGGGCAGCGTTTTCCATATCGGCCTTCCCCACCGCCTGGACGGCCGGAATTAATAAAGTCTCTGATTCTTGTGCCGATAAGAAACAAGGGAGGGCTTTGCGTCATGGCGGTGAAAACCATGCCTAACTACTGTCCTCGTGGATCGGTGCTGTTGGTTGAAGACGACCCCTCTTATTGCCAATTGTTGCGGGAGTCTTTCGACGAGGCTGGATTCCGGACCCTCCAGGCAGACAACGGCGCGAAGGCGCTGCAACTTCTGCGGGAGGAACAGGTGGACCTGGTGGTCGCCGATTTCATCATGCCGGAACTGAACGGACTCGAGCTCTGCCGGCTGCTGAGCAGCGACTATCGGCTGGCCAGCCTCAAAGTCGTTCTCTATTCCTCTAATACCGACGTACTATTCCGCAAAAAAGCTCGTGAGTTCGGGGCCCTGGACTACCTGCCCAAGGCCGCGAACACGGCCGAGTTGGTGGATCAGATCTGCAAACTGGCCAGACTGGATAAAGGGCGCGAGCCGGAGCCCCCGGTGAAAGCGACCTCCCGCAAGGAAGAAATCCAGCACACCCTCTTCCAGTCCTTCGGCCAGTTGGAAATTCTTGTCGAAAACCAGTTGAATCTTCTTCAAATCGCCAGCCTGTCCGGGCCTCTGCCGGACGCAACCCGTCTGGCCTTGGAGTCGGCTTTGCAGGCCGGCCGCGAAATCAAGAGCCTGTTGAATGAAACGGAAAAGTCTTCTCAGGATTTAGTAGCCGTAGCCAAATCCGCCTGAGAACCCCTCTTATCCTGGCGGAGACGGAGTGAACGGGGAAGGGGTCTGGCCTGTACCCGGATGGAAGAAAGTGCCCACCGGCAGAGACTCTCTACGTCCGGCCTAAAGTCCGTAGCAGGACGGATCGTAATTGCCCGGCGTCCTCCAGTACGACATCCTTCGAAATCAAGCCTGTCGCCCCCTTCTGAACGAAACTTTCAGCCAGAAGCGGGTCCAAGACCCCACTCAGCATCCAGACCGGACAGTCCCAGGTCTGCTTCACCAGCGGAAGCAGATCCACGCCCTTCTCCCGGCCGAGACGATTGTCGAGCAGAATGGCGTCGGGCCGGGCATGGCTATGAAGCTTGACAGCCTCCTCCACGCCGGCGGCTTCCAGGAGTCGAATCTCGATCCCGTCGCCCGCCTCCTTCTGCCCCTCACGCAATAATTCCGCAGCCAGGCACCGGGTATCGGCGTCGTCCTCGATAAGCAGCAGGTTCAGCGTGGATCGGTTCATCAGTCATCTCCCATCTCCCGCCGAGGCAGGGGCCCTGCGGTCAGGCCGCGGGCTGTTATTCCCGCCGGGGCGGAAACAGGGACACCTGCAACCAGTAGTGCTCCAGATGCTGAATGACCTCTTGAAAATCGTTAAAATCGGTGGGCTTTTGCACAAATGAGTTGACGCCCATCGCATAGCATAAGGCCACGTCTTCCTCGAGGCAGGACGTGGTAAGGGCGACGGTCGGAATCGATCGCAAGACAGGATCCGCTTGCAACCGGGCCAACAGTTCCTTGCCGCCCAGCCGAGGCATATTCAGATCCAGCGTGATCAAGTCCGGCCTGGGCGCCTCAGCGGGGGAGGCGTAACGGTTGGTGCGTTGCAGATATTCCAGCGCCTCCTCGCCGTCTCTAACCAGCCGGATCAGCTTAGGGTGGGGGCCGGCCGCGAACGATTCTTGAATCAGAATCTGATCCCCAGGATCGTCCTCCACCACCAGGAGGACCGCCGGAGATTGAGATCGAAGGTGGGCCATAATGCCAGGGCCGGGTTGGAGCGCTGACTCACTCGACGAAGAGCGCCATGATTCTTTTCGGCTGTTGGATGGAAAGTCTTGAGCTTTTTCACGCCACGGCCCGCCATGTCAGGGGCATGAGGGGAAGCGGGTCGTGCGCCTGAGGGGGCCGGCTAGTCCCGCAGGCCGCTCCAGTCTTCACAGATCACGATGGAGTTGGATGGATTACCGGGTAGGTATTTGACGCTGACCGGACCGGCGATGCGGCGCGGATCGCGGCTCAGATGCGCTCCCAGAGCGGTAATATCCTGGGAGGCCGAATAGTTCATGCCGTGCAGGTCGTAGCTGTAATGCAACAGGTGCGAAACGGCGCCGGAAGGGCTCTCGGCAGTATGCACGTCGACGACAAACCCATCGGTGATCCGGCCGGCCTGGTTTACCAGGCGGCGCCGCCGACGTTCCCGCTCCTCGGGTGTGATTCTCCCTCGAGACCACAACAGGAGAATCACGAAAAGGAGGGCGGCTGCAACAACCGTCACCGCCAGCCAGGTGAATGGAGCGCCGCTCAACTTTCCAGCTCCGACTGTGGGCCTTAGCGACCCTTACCCCACAGTAGTTTCCTGAAAGACTTTCTGGTAGTCGGCCAGGAAGGCGGCCAGGCCCTTGTCGGTAAGGGGATGCTTGAACAGCGACTGGAAAACCTTGTATGGCATGGTGGCGATGTGGGCCCCGGCAAGTCCGACCTCGAGGACGTGCAACGGGCCGCGAATGGAGGCCGCCAGGACCTTGGTGGGATAGCCGTAGTTCCGGTAAATCTGCACGATGTGGCGGATCAGGTCCATGCCGCTGGCGGCGATGTCGTCGAGCCTTCCGATGAACGGGCTGATAATGTAAGCGCCGGCTTTGGCCGCCAGCAACGCCTGCACCGGCGTGAAACACAACGTCACATTGACCCGAACTCCCTCGGAAGAGAGCGCCCGTGTCGCCTTGATGCCCTCGGGAATCAAGGGGCACTTCACCACCACGTTGGGATGAATACGCGCCAGCGAGCGGCCTTCCAGGATCATCTCCCGGGCTGTCGTCGAAACCACCTCGGCGCTGATATCGCCGTCGACGATGTCGCAAATGGCGCGAATGTGCTCGTGCATCGGCCGGCCTTCCTTAGCTATCAGCGATGGGTTGGTGGTCACCCCATCAACCAGGCCGAACTCGGCGCCCGCCCGAATCTCCTCAAGGTTGGCCGTATCTAGAAAGAATTTCATGCTGGTCGCTCCTCCCCTCCCTTACCGGCGGCGCACCGGGCTCTCAAGCGACCCGATACCCTCAATTTCGACCGTGACGATGGAGCCGGGCGCCATGGGTCCGACGCCAGCCGGTGTGCCCGTCGCGATCAGGTCGCCGGGCTCCAGTGTCATCACCTGCGAGATAAAAGAACTTATAGCACCCAGGGAAAAAATCAGGTCCCGGGTGTGGCCGTCCTGCTTGGGTTCCCCGTCGAGGTACGTGCGAACGGCGAGCGCGGCGCCATCCAGTTCCGCGCGCGGGACCAGGCAAGGGCCCACGGCGCAAAAGGTATCGAACCCCTTGGCCCGCGTAAACTGGACGTCGCGCTTTTGCAGGTCGCGGGCAGTCACGTCGTTGACACAGGTATAGCCGAAGACATACTCCAGGGCCGCGGCAGGGTCTTCCTCCGGCCGGGAACGGCGACCGATCACCAACCCCAGCTCGCCTTCGTAATCCACGCGCGTTGCTTGGGGCGGATACAGAATAGCGTCGCCGGAAGCGATCAGCGAGGAAGGAGGCTTCAAGAACAGCAGCGGCTCTGCGGGCAGAGGGTTCGAAAGCTCGCGGGCGTGCTCTACATAGTTCCGGCCGATACAAACGATCTTCGAGGGGCAACAGGGGGGCAGCAGCCGGACTTCCTTCGGCCGATAATAGCGCTCCGTAGGGATCCACTGGCCGAGCGGGTCGCCGTGAATCTGGCGGAACCGGTCTCCGTCGATAAATCCCCAGCGAACTCCGGGGGCAGTGCCGGGAGCCGTGGGAGGCGTTTCTTTCATGATGCTGAAGCGGACGAATTTCATGGATGATCAAGGGACGCTGACTTGCTGCGGGGCTGATGGGGCGCTCTCGTTACCTTTGTTGTCCACCGCCGCAACCGAGTAAGTGTACTGCCGGCCGCGCTGGGCCGTTTTGTCCGTGAAGGTGGGGGCGGCGAGCGGATCGGCGTTGAGTCGCGCCGCCGGACCGGAAGGGTCGCGGCGATAGACATAATAACCGGCCGTGTCTGCCTCCGGGCTGGGAGCCCAGGAGAGTTCTACTGCCGCCTCGGTGACGACGGCCTCGAAGCCCGCGGGCGGGGAAGGCGGGAATATGTCCTGTGGCACGACAGCGACTAGAGGCGAATCCGTGCTTTCCACAACTCCGGTCGAGGTTTTGAGGTAGGAACGAACGAAGTAGGCGCAGGAGGAACCCCAGCGAAAATCGCGGTCCTCAAAGGCCGGCTCGGCGACTGATCCCACGAGCGTGAAGGCAGGCTTTTCGGCCGTGCTGCGATACACGTGATAGCTGGAAGCGCCTGAGGCCTGAGGCCACTCGAGGCGAATGGCGCCGGGGTGCGGCGTCGCCTGCAGGCGGTCCGGAGCGGCCGGGGCGGAAGCGATCTCCACTACTACGATGTTCGACGGCCCGTCGCTGCGGCCGCGCCAGTTGTAGTTCTCCACGGCCAAAGCCATCTGCTTGCCGGGCGCCGCCGGCAATGCCAGCCGGTACTGAATGCGCTCCCCAGCCTTAAAACGTTCCTCGAGAGGGTGATCCAGTACGGCCAACTGGTGCGCTCCAGCTTTGAACGCGCTGCCCGGCGGGCTTCCGGCACCTGTCTCCAGACCCAGCATAACCACCCGCTCCAGATCCTTCACCGGAAAGCCTTCGGTGGTCAGCGCCGGCAAGCTCCAGAAAAGGACCAATTGCGACCCCCGCTGGGCTGCTTCGAGGTCGGTGGATCGCGCGGGAATGTTGAGCAGCGGCGGTTTGGGCTCCCCCACCGCGCCGCAGCCGGTGCACGCCAGAAAAAGGACGGCTACCACGGCAAGCCGCGTCCCCGCGTCCGACTGTTTACAGAATGTAACGGCTGAGATCCTGGTCCTTGACAATATCGGCCAACTGCTGGCGGACGTAAGCGGAATCGACGCGGACGCCCTTCTTTTTTAAGTCCGGCCCCTCAAACGAGATCTCCTCCAGCAGCTTCTCCATGATGGTGTGCAGGCGGCGGGCGCCGATGTTTTCCGAGCTTTCGTTGACCTTGGCAGCGTAATTGGCTATCTCGGCCTGGGCGTCGTCGGTGATGGTGAGCTTGACCCCTTCGGTATCGAGAAGCGCCGTGTATTGCTTGACCAGCGCGTTCTTGGGCTCCTTCAGGATCCGGATGAAGTCCTCAACGGTCAGTGGCTTCAGCTCCACGCGGATGGGGAAGCGGCCCTGCAGCTCCGGGATCAGGTCGCTGGGCTTCGAAACGTGAAACGCTCCGGCGGCGATGAACAGGATGTGGTCCGTGCGCACCATCCCGTAGCGGGTGTTCACGGTGGTGCCTTCGATAATCGGCAGAATGTCGCGCTGCACCCCCTCGCGGCTCACGTCCGGGCCGTGGCCGCTTTCCCGGCCGGCGATCTTGTCGATCTCGTCCAGGAAAATGATGCCGGACTGCTCGACCCGGTCCACGGCGATGCGCTGGATCTGATCCATGTCGATCAGCTTCGACTCCTCTTCCTGCACCAGGTAATCCAGCGCTTCAGCCACCCGCATCTTGCGCTTCTTGGTCTTCTGGCCGAACAGACCGTGGAGCATCTCCTTGATGTTGACGTCCATCTCCTCGACGCCGGCGTTGGTGATGATCTCGAAGGCGGGGAAACTGCGCTCCCGAGTCTCGATCTCCACGATGCGGTCGTCCAGCTTCCCTTCGCGCAAGCTGGAGCGGAACTTTTCGCGGGTCTTCTGGAGGCTCTCGGCCCCGTCGCCCTGTTGCTGGGGCGGGATGAGCAGGTCAAGCAGCCGGTCCTCGGCGTTGGCCTCGGCGTTTTCGGCGACTACGTCCAGCTTTTCCTCGCGCACCGCCGGTCGGCCCGATCATGAGGATGTTCTTGGGCATGACCTCCTCGGCCATCTCGGGAGGCAGCTTCTGGCGGCGGATGCGGTTGCGGAGGGCTACGGCCACGGCGCGCTTGGCGTCCTGTTGCCCGACCACGTGCTTATCGAGCTCCCGCACGACCTCGCGGGGCGTCAACTCGTCGAGCGCCGGGCGATCGTCCACCGCCTGGCTGGGGAGATAAATGACCATTCAGCCCAGCTCCTCGTAGGTTACGTTCTGGTTGGTGTAAATGCAAATCTTGCCCGCTGTGGCCATGGCCTCCTCGGCGATGCGGCGGGCGTCGAGGTCCGTATGCTTCATCAATACTGAAGCCGCCGCCAGGGCGAAGGGGCCGCCGGAGCCCACCGCCGCCACTCCCTCGTCGGGCTCGATCACGTCGCCGTTACCGCTGACGATGAAGGTGCAGGAGGCATCGGCCACCAACAGCAGGGCCTCCAGGTGACGCAGAATCTTGTCGGTGCGCCAATCCTTGGCCAGCTCCACCACGGCCCGGCTAAGCCGGCCCTGAAACTGCTCCAGCTTAACGTCGAATCGTTCGAAAAGCGAGAAGGCGTCGGCGGTGGAACCGGCAAAACCGGCCAGCACCTTATCATTGTACAGACGCCGGACTTTGCGGGCGGTGTGCTTCAGCACCTCGCCGCCCACGGTCACCTGCCCGTCGCCGGCCATCACCACTTTGCTGTCCCGCCGGACGCAAAGAATCGTGGTGGAGCGGATGCGCTGTCGGTGTGTCATCTCTACAGGTAATATTGTACCGCGCCCTAAGCCGCGTCAGGCCGCTAGCGGGGCTGGATGGCCAGGTCCACCGGCTCGCTGCCCACCGGAATCATCGTAAACAGCGGCTGCAGCCAGTCCCGGCCGCGAGGCAAAGCGGCGGTGCGGATCACCGCCACGTCGCCCGACTTGCGGTTCAGCACCAGCGCATACTGGTCGTCGGGGGTGAGGGCCACGCGGTGCGGCTCCTCGCCCACCGGCACGGACGCCAGAACGCGCCGCTCGTCGATGTTCATCACCGTGACGGTGTTGGCCGCGCTATTGGCGACGAACAGCAGCCGGTTGTCCCTGGTGATGGCAATGTCGCGCGGCTCGGCTCCAGCCAGCATCGGCTGGTCGATCTCGTCCCGGTAGGCCGAAACAATCACCACGACGTTCGCGTCGCCTCCGGAAACGAACAGTTCGCCGCCGTCCGGTTTGAACCGCAGCGCCTCCGGGCGGGCGTCGAGGGGCAGGTAGGCAAGAAGCCTGCCCGCCGCCAGATCGATCACGGCGATGTTGCGGTCCTTCCGGTTGGCGACGAAGGCCTGCCGCCCGTCAAAGCGAACCGCCACCGCTCCCGGCTCGCCTCCCACCCGGATGGCGGCGGTGGTCTTCCACTCCGCGAGATTCACAACAGCCACCTCGCCGGAAGCCAGCGAGACAGCGGCCCAGCGGGCATCAGGAGAGAGATCAAAATCCACCGGAGGGGCGCCCAGCCGGACTTCTCCGCCGACCGCCATTTTTTCCAGGTCGAGAGCTTTCAGCAGTTGCGCTTTGCCATCGAGCGCGTAAAGCCGCTGGGAGCCGGCCGCCAGCCGGACACGGACGGGCTTTTCAGCCAGCCACATGCTACGTTTCAGCTCGAGGCGGGCCGCATCGATCACACTAAGACCGGCCGGCCCGCCTTCGCTCATAACATAAAGGGCACCACGATCCGGATCGGAAAGGACTTGCGCCGGACGGCTGTGCAGCCGGATCTGGCGAACCACGGAAAACGACGCCAGATCCACGACGGCGAGAGAGGAGCTGCCGGCGGCGGCCACAAAAGCGTAGCCTTCGTAAGCCGTGCCGCGGGGTCGACGGCAGCCGCCGGAGGTCGCGAGAATCACCGCCAGCGCTACGGCTAGGCCCAGCGCGCACTTGCCGCCTGCTTTAGACATTCATCTTGCCGCTGCCCTGGCGCGTTTCGAGAAGGCGGGCGATGGCCCGGCACTCTTCCGCCAATTCGAGGAATTGCTCCGGGGAGAGGGATTGAAAGCCGTCCGAAAGGGCATGGTCGGGAGACGGGTGTACTTCGACCATCAAGCCGGCCGCTCCCACCGCCACCGCCGCCCGCGCCATGGGCAGTACCTTGTCACGCTTGCCGGTGCCGTGGCTGGGATCGACGATGATGGGCAGGTGGCTCAGCCGCTGGACGGCCGGCACCACGCTCAGGTCCAGGGTATTGCGGGTATGGTCGGCGAAGGTCCTCACCCCTCGCTCGCAAAGAACGACCCGGTAGTTTCCCTCCGAGAGAATGTACTCGGCCGCCATCAGGAATTCTTCGAGCTTGGTCGCCATCCCGCGTTTGAGCAGCACCGGCTTCTTGATTCTGCCAAGCCTCCGCAGCAGCGAGAAATTCTGCGCGTTGCGTGCGCCGACCTGGAGCATGTCGGCATGCTCGACCACCAGATCGATATCGTGCGGGTCCATGATTTCCGTCACCACCCCAAGCCCGACCTTGCGGCCCGCCGCTTCAAGCAGCCGCAGGCCCTCATCCTCCATGCCCTGGAATGCATAAGGCGACGTGCGCGGCTTGAAG
>JACQDG010000258.1 GCA_016201185.1 Acidobacteriota bacterium
GGACGGAGCAGCTCCTCATTCACAGCGCCTCCGCCGATCGGAACCATCACTTCAACGAACGACTCCGGCTCCGGCACCTTCTTCCGCCTCAACTTCAACGGGCTGAGCGGTGCGACGGGCTTTAATAATTTCAGCTTCGGGAGCTGTTACGTGTACCTATTCACCGGCAACAACACCAAGCTGCCGCAGGTAACCACGACTCCCCTCGACGCGGGCCCCGTGCTGAACGTGACTGGCCCGAACGGGGCGAAGCAGCTCGCCAAACAGATGAAAGGGTCTTATTACTCGCAGTTGGGAGGTGGCACGCCCGGTCTGCCCGGGGGCCAGCCGCTCTTTCTCGACCCGGGTAGCTACACGGTGGAAAATGGCGCCGGCGGGACCGATGTCGGCGCGTTCAAGGCCTCATTGATTATCCCGGCACACTTGGTCTGGACCAACGAGGATTCCATTAACGACATCTCGCGATCGCAGGACCTGCCCATCACCTGGAGCGGGGGAAATCCCTCTGGTTTCGTGATTATCACCGGCGTTTCGATCACCTCGAGCCCGGCGGTCGGCGGGGTTTTCGTTTGCACCGAGCACGTCAGCGCCGGGCGGTTCACCGTGCCGTCGCTGGTGCTTTCCACCCTGCCGGCCAGCAATTCCGGTCAGAGCGGCGTGCCCGGCGGATTCCTGTTGGTGGGTTCCAGCACGGCGTTCCAATCGGGACGGTTCCAGGCGTCGGGCCTGGATTTCGGATACATAACCGCTGGGGACTCGAGCGAGAAAAGCGTGAACTTTCAGTAACGGCGACGGGCCGGCGCTACTTGATTTCCGGGTCGTTGACAGAAGCAGGCTCGTTGCCCAGGTGTTCCCGGATCACGGTGGATTGGTCCGTGAAAAACGAGCGCGAGCCGGTGGTGTTGTAGACCTGGGGGTTGGCGTTGACGGCGTAGCCCTGCGGCCCGCCAACCATCGTAAACAGATAGCCCGATTTCGTGCCCAAAGAGAGGTCGCCGGAGACCAGATCAGCCGACGAGGCTGTGGCCACTGCGCCGCCGGCCGGAGGCCCTAATTCCAGCAGCGTGGTGGCATATCGGCCATAGGTGGAGAAGTACTGCGTCTTGGCAGTGTTGATAGTGTGCAAGGTGCGGATGGCCGCCATCTCGTAAGCGAACATGCGTGCTTTGGTCAGCTTGGGCATGGCCACGGCTGCGATCACCAGAATAATGGCGATCACGATCAATAGCTCGATCAAAGAGAAGCCACGAAACGATCTTCGGTGGCGAGGCATAATACTCCCTCCGCACCACATTATATATCTTATGACGATGAGCGGCCAGGAAGCGTGGAGCTGGAAGAGGCCGTTCAGGCGGGCGGCTTCATCCAGGCCCTGACCAAAGCGTCAATCTGGCGTAGCCGGGCAAGCAGGCCGGGGAGAAGGTCCAGGCGCAGGGCGTTGGGACCGTCGGAGAGAGCACACTCGGGCTGCTCGTGCACTTCCAGGAAAATTCCATCTGCGCCCACCGCGATCCCGGCGCGGGCCAGCGGTTCGATGAATTGCGGCTGGCCGCTCGAGGCCGTGCCCGCTCCTCCCGGAAGCTGCACGCCGTGGGTCACGTCCAGCACTACGGGAAAACCGAGTTCCCGCATAATCACCAGCGAGCGCATGTCCACCACCAGGTTGTGATAGCCGAAGGATACGCCGCGCTCGGTGAGAATAACCTGCCGGTTGCCCGTGGAGGCGACCTTCTCGGCGGCGTGGCGAATGTCCCAAGGATAAAGAAACTGGCCCTTCTTGATGTTCACGGCGCGGCCTGAGCGGCCAGCCTCCACCAGCAAGTCGGTTTGACGGGAGAGGAAGGCTGGAATCTGCAGGACGTCGCACACCTCGGCGACCGGGGCCACGTGGGCCGGCTCGTGCACGTCGGTGAGCACGGGGAGGCCGGTGGCGCGCTTAATCTCGCCCAAAATGCGCAGGCCTTCGCGCAGGCCGGGGCCGCGAAAGGAAGACAGGCTGGTCCGGTTGGCTTTGTCGTAGGAGGCCTTGAAGATCAGCGGAACGCCCTGTTCGCGGGTGATCGTGGCTAGCCGGCGGGCAAGGTTGAAGGCGTGCTCCTCGCTCTCGATCACGCATGGCCCGGCGATCAGGCAAAACGGGGCGCCGTCGCCTATGTCCACATCATCAATTCGCATGGAGCCTCGCCCTAACTTCCACGTCCAACTCTCAGAAACTGCTGTTCCACCTCTTGCCGGCGGACCTCCCGGCGCTGGCGACGCTGGGCATAGCTGGCCCCGATGAACGCGGCAAACAAGGGATGCGGTTCGAGCGGCCGGGACTGGAACTCGGGGTGGAACTGGCAGCCCAAGAACCAGGGGTGGTCGGCCACCTCGCAGATTTCCACGTAGGTTTTGTCCGGGGTTTCGCCGGAGATCCGCAGGCCGTTGACGCAGAGAATTTGCTCGTATTCGCGGTTGAACTCGTAGCGGTGGCGGTGGCGCTCGCTGACCTCGAGCTTTCCGTAGGCCTGGTGGGCAACACTGCCCGGCTGCAGGGCGCAGGGCCAGGCCCCCAGCCGCATGGTCCCGCCCAGGTCGTCGATGCCTTTCAGTTCCCGCAGCTTATAGATGACGCGGTGCTCGGTGGCGGGATTGAATTCGCTCGAGTCGGCTTCTTTGAGACCGCAGACGTGGCGCGCAAACTCGATCACCATGGCTTGCATGCCCAGGCAGATGCCGAAATAGGGCACTTTCTCTTCCCGGGCGTAACGGATGGCCTGGATCATGCCGGCGATCCCACGCTTGCCGAAGCCGCCCGGAACTAGGATGCCGTCGTAGCCTTCCAGTTGCCGGCGCCACTCCTCGCCCAGGAGCCCCTCGGCCTCAACCCACTCCAGGTTCACCCGAAGATTGTGTGCCAGGCCGCCATGCATCAACGCTTCCTTCAGGCTCTTGTAGCTGTCCTCATATTCCACGTATTTGCCCACGATGCCGATGGAGACCTCGTCGGTTGGGTGGGTGAGACGGAACAGCATGTCCTCCCAAGCCGACAGATCGGGCGGCGGAGCCTCCAGGCGCAAATGGCGCAGAATGATGTCGTCCACTCCTTCTGTCGCGAAGATAAGGGGGACCTCGTAGACGCAATGGACGTCGCGGGCGGCAATGACCGCCTCTTCGTCCACGTCGCAAAAGAGGGCGATCTTGGCCTTCAGATCCTTGGAGAGAAATCTCTCGGTGCGGCAGAGCAGGACGTCCGGCTGGATGCCGATGGCGCGCAGTTCCTTCACGCTGTGCTGGGTTGGCTTGGTCTTCAGCTCCTGCGCGGCGGCAATGAACGGCACGAGGGTGACGTGGATGAATACGCAGTTTTCACGGCCCAGCTCATGGCGCATCTGGCGGATTGCTTCCAGGAAGGGCAGGGACTCGATGTCACCCACCGTGCCGCCGATCTCCACGATGGTCACGTCCACGTTAGCGGCCACTTTTTTCATGGCGTTCTTGATTTCGTTGGTGACGTGGGGGATCACTTGCACGGTCTTGCCCAGGTAGTCGCCCCGGCGCTCCTTGGCCAGGATCAGCTCGTAGATGCGACCGGTGGTCCAGTTGTGGTCGCGCGTCAGGTGGGCATGCGTAAAACGCTCGTAGTGGCCCAGGTCGAGATCGGTCTCCGCTCCGTCGTCGGTGACGAAGACCTCGCCGTGCTGGAAGGGGCTCATCGTGCCCGGGTCGACGTTGAGGTAGGGGTCGAATTTTTGCAGGGACACGGTAAGACCCCGGCTTTCGAGCAGGCAGCCGATCGAGCTGGCGGCGATCCCTTTGCCCAGCGAGGAAACCACGCCGCCGGTCACAAATATATATTTAGCCATGTCAGTGCTCCGCTCTTACAAATCTTCACCGCAGAGGCGCAGAGGGCGCTGAGTTGCACAGAGTTCATTCTTTCAGCCCCAAGACCCTTCTGCGAATGCCTTGCTTAAGGACTGGCACGTTGAAATTGATGAGCAGGCCAACCTTCCAGCCTCCCAGACGAAGATAGGTCAGCAACTGGGCTTCGTGAACCGGAAGTATGCCTTCCACGGCTTTCACTTCCAGGACCACTTTGTCCGCCACAAGCAGATCGAGACGGTAGCCGCATTCCAGAGCAACCCCCTTGTATTCAACGGGCAGTGAAACCTGACGTACAAATGGAATTCGCCTTGCCGCCAGCTCCCGGCACAGACATTCCAAATAAGCCGATTCCAACAACCCCGGTCCCAACGCGCGATGAACCTCTATGGCTGCGCCAATGATCGACTGCGTGAGATTATCTTTCTTCGCGGATCTCTGCGTTCTTTGCGTCTCTGCGGTGAAGGCCTGTTGGTCTCCTAGCAGCTCCAGGACGCGCTCCAGATCCTGGGGGGTGTCCACGCCGATCGATTCGTAATCGGTTTCCACCACCCGGATGGAATAGCCGTTTTCCAGGGCCCGCAACTGTTCCAGTTTTTCAGCCCGTTCGAGTGGGCCGACCTGCAGCGCGGGATAGCGTAGCAGGAAGTTTTTTTCGTAAACGTACAGGCCGATGTGCTTGAAGTGCGTCCCTGCCTCCTCGTCGCGCGGGAAGGGGATCAAGGAGCGGGAAAAGTACACGGCGTTGCCGGCGAAATCGGTCACCACCTTTACGACGTTTGGGTCGCTCAGATCCTGCGGATGCGTGATGCGCTTTTTCAGGGTGGCCATCGGTGGGGGCGCCGCGTCTAGCAGAGGGCCTATGGCCAGGTCGATGGCGGCCGGGTCGAGCAGCGGCTCGTCCGCCTGGACGTTCACGATGATCTGGGCGTTCTCCAAGGCAGCGACCTCTGCCACACGCTCTGTGCCGGTGGAGTGATTCGGGCTGGTCATCATCGCCTGGGCGCCGAAGCGGCGGGCCTCCTCCAGGATGCGCAAATCGTCGGTGGCCACAACCACGCGGTCTACAAGCCGGGCGCGTGCCACTCGCTCGTGGACACACTCCAGCATCGTCTTCTCTCCGATTCGGGAGAGAGGTTTGCCTGGAAATCTAGAGGAAGCAAAACGCGCCGGTATAACTGCCAATATACGGGCCAAGCTTTTTACGTCGTCAGGATTTTACAACCTGCCTTCGCAACGGGATGGTACCCTCCATACTAGCACACTGGCCCCCGTGTGATAAAATAATTGTGGGTAGGCTCCAAACGGTTTCCGCGACGCTCTCTCGGTGGACCAGGCTCCGTCGGCGCTCGGTCGGGGTAGATGGCATGGGGTGCATACCGCGGCGGCGATCCTCTCTGTTGGTTTTATCGGCTCTGTTGGTTCCCGGGGTAGGGTTTGCCCTGCAAGGGTCGGCTGCGGCCCCGATTGTCACGGCCTTGGACGAGAAGGTGGCGTTAACGCCACGCTCCAAGGCTCCATTGAAAGAGTCCGAGCTCAAGAGGCGGGAGCCGAGTTTCCGGCTGGATGTCAGCATGGTTCTGGTGAACGTCACGGTCACCGATCCAATGAGCCGGCTGGTGACGGGTTTGGAAAAACAACATTTCCGGATCTTTGAGGGCAAGGAAGAACAAAAGATCACCCATTTTGGGGCTGAGGATGCCCCGCTTTCATTGGGCGTCATTTTCGACACCAGCGGCAGCATGGGGCAGAAGCTGGCCAAGTCCCGGCAAGCCGTAAGCCA
>JACQDG010000059.1 GCA_016201185.1 Acidobacteriota bacterium
CGAGGAGGCGACCGGCGGGGCGCGGCTCAGCCGGTCCGATCACCTGGCCCTGGAGGTGGGCGACGTCGGGGCCGTGCGGGAGACGCTGGAAAAACACGGCATTCCTCATCAGGAAGGCGGCAACCGGCGTTTGGGGATGGAGCAGATCTTCTGCCGCGACCCGGACGGGCACGTGATCGAGTTTGTGCGCTACTTTTGAGACACAGAGCAAGCAGGCGCCGGGAGTGAGACGTGCATAAAATTCTGGCGGCTTTTCTGATGATGGCGGCGGCGACGGCGGCCGCTTACGGGCAGACGGCCGAGGCTTCCATCTCGGTGGGCGCCTCGATTTTCACCAACAAGGATCTGGGCGACCTGGGTGTGGTGAACGCCGTCCAGCAAACACTCAAGCTTGACAACGGCTTCCGTATCTCCGCCCGCCTGAGCCTGAATCAATTGCGGTTTTTCGGCCACGAGATCGGTTACGGATATGATCGCTCTCACCTGGTCGGCCTCGAGAGCGGCCCGGCCACGATGGCGGTGCACCAGGGCTTCTACGATTTTCTGGTCCACGCGCTGCCGGAAGGTTCCCCGGTTCGGCCCTTCGTCTGCGCCGGCGGCGGGTTTTCTTCTTTCTACCCGCCGGGGGCTTCGGTCTACGCCGGCAACGGCATCACCAAGTTCGGTTACAACTATGGCGGCGGGATAAAGGTCAAGTTGTCCCCGGTTTTCGGCCTGCGGTTCGACGTGCGCGACTATGTCAGCGGCAAGCCGGACTTCGGTCTGCCCAACGTCAAGGGCCTGCTGCACAACGTGGAAGCCTCAGCAGGCTTCGCGATCCTGTTCTGAGGTATCTCCCGCGCTGCTAGGCGAAGCTCTTCAGGGCCGCCGCCTCATCGGTGTGCACCTCGAAGACGGTGTACAGCTTTGTGATCTGCAGCAGGTCGTGGACTTTCTTTTGCAGGTTCAGCAGTTTGAGCTGGCCGCCCTGGTTTTTGACGGTGGTGAAGCTGGAAACCAGCTCCCCGATGCCCGAACTGTCGATGTAAGTGACGTCACCGAGGTTCAAAAGAATGGTTTTCTGGCCTTTGGAAACCAGGTCGCGGACGGTTTCCCGAAGGGTGCTGGAGCCCTCGCCCAACGTGATGCGGCCGCTCAAATCGACTATGGCCGTCGCTCCTACTTGCCGCGTGCTTGCTTTGATACTCACTTAGCCTTCCTCCTTGATGGTGGCTGGGGAACAGTTTTTTATCATGACAACTTGCATCCCTTCCCGGCCCAGCCGCTGAAGGCGCAATTCGTCCATGAATGCCCGAATCAGAAACAGTCCCCGTCCTGATTTTCTCAGCAAATTCTCTTCCGCCAGAGGGTCGGGTACCTCGTCGGAATCAAAGCCTTCCCCTTGATCCTGCACGGTGATGGTTAGCCGCTCGGCGGTGGCTTCCGCGGTCAATGAGACGACCTTCTGGGTGTTGTAGCGGTTGCCGTGGACCACGGCGTTGATCACGCCTTCGCGCACGGCCATGCCGATCTGGTGGACGTCGTCCTCGGGCAGGCCGTTTTCTTCGGCGAATTTCTTAACTGCTTCCTCGGCCACATCCACGCTATCCAGCGTGCTTTCCAACTTCACCTCCAAGTTCTTGGCTCCGGCCATAATAGCGGGGCGAAGGTTGGCGAATGCCTGGAAGTTCCGGGCGAAGGCGCGGTCACCTCCTCCCAATTCCTTAAAAAGGAATGCCTAAGATGGCACAATAGGAGGCTGAAAGTCAAGAATCGGGGCCTGCCGGAACGCCATCCGGGCCCGGCTCGGCGGGGCGGTCGTACAGGCCTTTCCAGTCGTTCAGGCGCACGCGCCACAGGTCGAGGAACATTTCCAGGCTGTCGCCGAGCAAGCTGACTTTAGTGCCCGGGGCATGGTTCCACCGCACCGGAACCTCGGTGATACGATAGCCCAGGCGGCGGGCCAGGTACAGCACCTCCACGTCGAAGCCGAAGCGCTCCAGACGCTGGCGCCGGAAGATGTTGCGGGCCGCCGGGCGCCGGAAGAGCTTGAAACCGCATTGGGTGTCGGCCAGGTCAAGGCCGGTCACGGCGCGCATCAGCAGGTTGAAAATGCGTCCCGCGTTCTCGCGAAAAGCCGACTGGTGCACGCCGATCAAGGAGCGGTCCAGGGCGCGGGATCCGATGGCCACGTCATAGCGATCCGGGGCGGCTGCCGCGAACAGCCTTTCGCACTCCTCGATGGGGCTCGAGAGATCGGCATCGGTGAACAAAGCCCATTCCTGCTGCGCCTCGAGCATCCCGTGCCGGACCGAATATCCCTTGCCCCGGTTGCCGGGATTCTCGAGCACCCGAATCGACACACGCGGGCCGCTCGCGGCGCGCGCAAATTCCCGCGCCAGCTCGGCTGTGCGGTCCCGCGAGCCGTCATTCACCACCAGGATCTCACTTCGCGCGGTGCTGGCGTCCAGGTATTCCAGCACCCGCGGGAGCGTCGTAGGCAGCCGGGATTCTTCGTTGTAGGCAGGGATGATGACCGATAAGGAATCGATCAAACGGGCTCTCCGAATCCGCAGTATAGCAGCGGCGGGTGCGCAATCTCTAACCGAAGCTTCTAAATTGACAAGGCCGACATATCTTGGCTATAGTCACTTGTATTGAGTTTTCAATGGTTTCGAGAGTGGTGAGGTTGGGAAAAGGGGGGCTTCTCGAGCATCGCCCCTCGGCCTACCTCGCAGGCTTTTGGCGTCTCCCCGCTTGAGACAGGAAGCCTTCGTCCTGTCCCCAGCCCCGCGAGGGGCGTAAAGTCCGGCTCGCGAATCCATTGAAGGCGCAGGCTTCGTGGCAGTCTTGAGCCGCGGAGGGTGGGAATGGCGACCGAACGAGAAGAGCTCCAACGCGGCGGGGAATCGGCGGCCGGCTCTAACCCCGTCATTCCTGTTCCCGCAGCAGCCAGAACGAAGACGCCGGGCCTGCCTTCTCAGCCCTCGACGGCTGCGGCCGCCGCTCCAGCCGTCTCGCCCGGCCGGGAATCCGGGTACGCCAGCCTGGTCGACGACTACAGCCATTTCTCGACGTTGCACCCCGGAGAAATACGCCAGGGCAAGATAGTCAAGATTTCGCCGGAAGAAGTCATCGTCGATATCGGCTACAAGTGTGAAGGTCTTGTCCCGATCGAACAGTTCCGGGACGCGACGGGCCAGATCCGGGTGCAGCCGGGCGACGCTATCGACGTCATGGTCGAGAACGCCCTGGATTTCGACGGCTACGTAAGGCTTTCCCACGAGCGCGCCAGACGCTTGAAGCTGTGGGATCGGCTGGAAAAGGCCTTTGCCGAACAATCTTCCATCACGGTTTATGTGCTGGACCGGGTAAAAGGGGGCCTGGAGGTGGACGTGGGTGGGGCCAGAGCCTTTCTGCCCGGCTCCCAGGTCGAGCTGCACCCCGTCCACAACCTGGAGGGCTGGAAGGGCAAGGAGCTCCAGGTTCGCATCCTGAAGCTGAACCGGAAGCGCGGCAACATAGTAGTGAGCCGCCGCGTGGCGCTGGAGAAGGAGCTCCAGGAGCGCCGCAAACGAACCCTGGAGATGTTGGTTGAGGGGGCCGTAGTCACCGGCACGGTCAAGAACCTCACCGACTACGGGGTCTTTGTGGACCTGGGCGGCATCGATGGCTTGTTGCACGTCACGGATATCTCCTATGGCCGCGTCAGCCATCCTTCCGAAGTGCTGCACGTGGGAGACCAGGTGACAGTGAAGGTCCTCAAGTTCGACCGCGGCCGGGACCGGGTTTCGCTGGGAATAAGACAACTGCTTCCCGATCCCTGGGAGAGCGTGGCGGAGCGATATCCGGTCAACTGCCATGCCTTTGGCCGGGTGATGAACGTGACAGACTACGGCGCCTTCGTGGAGCTCGAGCCGGGGGTGGAAGGACTGATCCACGTTTCGGAGATGACCTGGTCGAAGCGCACCAAGCATCCCTCTAAGATCGTTCGCAGCGGCGACCAGGTGGAGGTAGTGGTGCTGGACGTGCAGCCTAAGGAGCGGAGAATCTCCCTGGGGCTGAAGCAACTGGAGCCCAACCCCTGGACCACGCTGGCCGACCGTTATGCGGTCGGCTCGGTGGTGGAAGGCCGGGTCCGCAACCTGACGGATTTCGGCGCCTTCGTGGAAATCGAAGATGGGGTGGACGGCCTGGTGCACGTCTCGGACATCTCCTGGGCCAAGCACATCAAGCACCCCAGCGAAGCCCTGCGAAAGGGCCAGCGAGTGCAGGCCGTGATCCTGCGCATCGATGCCGAAAGCCGGCGTCTTTCGCTCGGCATCAAGCAGTTGCAGCCGGACGCCTGGGAGCTGTTTTTCCAGAACCACGGGTTGGGCGACCTGGTGCGGGGCCGGGTGACCCGTCGCGCCAGCTTCGGCCTCTTCGTCGAGGTGGCCGAGGGAGTGGAAGGACTGTGTCATAATTCCGAGATTCCTTCCTACGATGAGGCGAGGGGCCCGGCGGCGCCGGCCGACGGCCAGGAAGGCCTTTTTCGGGTGATTAAGCTGAACCCGGCGGAAAAGAAGATCGGACTCAGCCTGCGGGACTTCTCCGAGGAAGCGGAGCACGACCGCAGCGAAGAAAGCCAGCGCGGGGCCGCTGCCACCAGTACCATAGAAGAGGTGCTCAGTTTCAAGGAAAGGGAGGAGAAGTAGAAACTGCTATGACTAAAGCCGACCTGATCGAAGAAGTCTCGCGGGTGGTGGAGATGACGCGCAAGGAGTCCGAGGTCATCGTGGAAACCATTTTCGACAGCATCGTCAAGTCGCTGCGGAGCGGCGACAAGATCGAGATTCGCGGCTTCGGCAGTTTCCGCACGCGGCAACGGCAGGCGCGCGTCGGGCGGAATCCAAAGTCCGGTGACCGGGTTGAGGTGCCGGCCAAGAGAATCCCCTTCTTCAAGCCGAGCAAGGAGCTTCGCGACATTGTTAACGGCCTATCTTCAACGCGGGGCCCTTCTTCTGCCGGCGCTGCTCCCGCCATGCCGGAATCCTTTTCGGGCGCGCCGCAGGCGTAGACCAAGGTGGACTACCTCTGGAGCCCCTGGCGCTTCACTTACGTCACACATGCCGATCGAGAAACCGGCTGCGTTTTCTGCCAGAGAGCCGCCGAAACCGACGACCAGCGTAATTTCATCGTCCACCGGGGACGGCACAACTACCTACTATTGAATATCTATCCCTACACCGTGGGCCACGTCATGATCGTGCCCTACCGCCACATCGCCACGCTGGAAGCGACTTCGACCGAAGAGCTGGCCGAGATGATGGAGCTGACCCGCCGCAGCGAAGCGGCGCTGCGAAAGATCTACCGCCCGCACGGGCTGAACCTGGGGATGAACATCGGCAAGTCGGCCGGGGCGGGAGTGGCCGAGCATATCCACATGCACGTGCTGCCGCGTTGGGAAGCGGACGCCAACTTCCTCAGCGTAATCGGGGAGACCAGAGTGCTGCCGGAGGAGCTGGCGGTCACCTGGGGCAAGCTACGCCGCGAATTTGGAACCGGAGAGTAACGCAGATCAGTGGCGGAAGTGGCGGATGCCGGTGAAGACCATGGCCAACCCCAGGCGGTTGGCCGCGGCGATCACTTCCGTATCGCGCA
>JACQDG010000259.1 GCA_016201185.1 Acidobacteriota bacterium
GTCAACATTCAACAGGAAGATGTCAAGAAGCTGGATGAGTTCGCCAACGAGACACTGATCTCAGCCTGCGAGGAAAGCGGACTGGTATTTGGCGCGGCCTCGGAAGAACTGAAGGGGGCGACCCATTTTCCGCTGCACGGGCGGTCAGGCGCCTCCTATGCGGTGCTGTTTGATCCTCTTGATGGCTCCTCTAATACGGACGTGAACGGGGCGCTGGGTTCGATTTTTTCCATCTTCCGCCGGCGTAGCCTGCAAGGGCCTGGGACTGACGCCGACCTGCTGCGAGCGGGCCGGGAGCTGTTCGCTGCTGGCTACCTTCTTTTCGGCCCCAGCACCATGCTGGTCTATACGCGCGGTCTGGCCGTGCATGCTTTCACCCTGGACCTGGGCGTGGGCCAGTTTTTTGAGAGCCACTACCAGATCCGCATGCCGGCCCACGGCTCGGTTTATAGCATCAACGAGGGCAACCGGCACCGCTGGCAGCCTGGCGTATCGGAGCTGATCGAGCGCCTGCAATCCGACGATTCGCCCGCCGGCAAGCCTTACTCCACCCGCTACACGGGCTGCCTGACGGCCGATTTCCACCGCATTTTGCTCGAAGGCGGGATTTTCCTTTATCCGGAGGTACGGGGAGCGGACGGGAAGTATTCCGGCAAGCTGCGGCTCCTCTATGAAGCGATGCCGCTGGCTTACCTTGCCCACCAGGCGGGCGGCTGCTCCTCCACTGGGATGGAGCCGATACTCGACATTCAGCCCGGTTCGCTGCATCAGCGCGTGGCGTTGATCCTGGGCAGCCCGGCCGAGGTGCACCTGGCCGAGCAGATCATCTCGGCGGCGCAGGCGGATTAGAATGCCAGGAGCACGCGTTCGCGGTTCAGACCAGCTTGGCGAGTCTCGAGCTTACGTCGGCGGCGAACCTGCGGATGTGTTGCTGCAGGAACTCGTTAATATCCAGTGACGGCTCCGCGATAAGCGGCGTCAGATCCATGCCGAAATTGATCATCCGGGCCGCGTCTACCGCGTGACTCTGGTGGTAGGTAGCATGGGCCCGTCGCCGGCCCAGGGTCGCCAGGTCATACCGCTTTCCCCCGGCGATTTGGGAGTCGAAGCCGCCCACCAGCGCCGCGGCCAGGTTTTCGTGCTCGTCCAGGCGGAAGACGACCTTATCCTCGTCGACCATCCAGTCTAAGTCGCGCCAAACCTCAGAGCCGTAAAGCTTCTTGGGACGCTGGGACGGGGGCAGCTCGCGGATGGCGGCGATGGCGCGCAGCGCCACGGCAACGTGGGTGTCGTGTTTGTCCGCCAGGTTGTGCGTGTAGACCACCTCGGGCTGCGCCGCCGCTATCAGAGCCTTCAGGTCTTCCTGCGGTGCACTCTCGGCAGGATTCTTTACCACCGAACTAGGATGGTCGAGAAACGCGACTGCCGAGTATTCACCCACGTAGGCCGCTTTCTTCTGCTCCACCCTGCGCACAGCGCGCATTTCCTCATCCGAGTATTTCCCATACAGACCGTCCCGCGGGCTGCCGGCGCCATCGGTCACGATGGCGGCCAGGAACCACCTGTCGGCAACCCCGAAGCACGTCAGGATGCCTTCCATGGCCATAATCTCAATGTCGTCCTGGTGGGCCGCGATGCCCAAGTGGGTCACTCGCGCCAGGGCGCTCGCTGCGTCCGACCCGTCGGGCACAAAAATCTCAGAACTGGCTCTGCTGAGGCGCATTACGCTCTCTCCCTATGAATTCGCGGCAAGCTGGCGGCCGCAATGGATTGACCGACGCGCCGGCTGGATTCGTCCGGAAGCGCGAGGTTGATCCTCCCTGCCAGCTCGGGAAACTCCTCCTGGAGGACCGCCTTCGCCGCGCTCACGATAATCTCCCCGCCTGGCCCCGTGCTGACCCGGCCAAGGATCAAGATGTGCTTCAGGCGGTAAAAATCCGAGTAATGGGCGATACCGTAGCCGAGGTAAGCTCCGATCGTCTCATAGACCTGGCGCGCGAGCGGGTCACCGGCCCGCATCTTGTCTTGCAGGGCCACCAGCTTCTCGGGCAGCGCCAGGCCGGGCTCGAAGCGCATATCCGCGCCTTCCGCGACCCGTATGGCGCCGACTTGCGAAAAGTACTGCACTCCGCAGCCGATGTCGCCGGACCACTCGTCGGCCGGGGCGTCCAAGCGATAATCGACGGGAGCAAAGGCGAGCTCGTTCAACCAGCCGGTGATATTTCCAGCGGAATCCACGTAACCGGCCGCCTGGCTAGACCCCAGGGCAGTCCCGAGCACGGGATTCTCCCCCAAGGACATCGAACCGGCCAAAGCCGTGACCTCTCCGTCGTTCACCACCTCCAGCGGCACACCCAGATCGTCACGAATGCGGAGAAACATGCCGGCGATCTTGTCTTCAAAATCTCTTTTCGACACGCCACGGAACAGGGACGCCACGCGGGCGCGATTATTAATGTAGATGCCGGCTGCACTGCCACCCACCGCATCCAGGCGCGGCAATTTGGAGGCGGCGCGCCGGATGGAATCCATGATTCCTTCGTAATGGTAGGTGGGGTCGCTGGCGTTTCGCGGGTCCCAGGGCACTTCCTCGCTGTAAACCACCTGGCCGTTGACAAGGGCGCTGGCTTTGCGGTCGCTCGCGCCGAGATCGAAGCCCACGCGGCAGCCATCCAAATTCCTGCCGGGCGGCAGGGTGACCTCTTTCTCGGCGGGAACTTTGTCCGGATCGGTCACCACCACAGTGAACGGATGTTCGTAAACCCCGCCCATGAACACGGCATCGAACTCCCTGGCCCCGCCCGCGGCGTAAGCGGTGCGGATGTGCTTTCCGATCTCCACCGGGCCGCCGACATAGATCTTCCAGCCGCCACGCTGCCACAGGAGAAATTTTACAATCCGCTCGATATAACGAAAATTCAGGGGGAAGTTGGGAGCACCGGGCGGCAACACCGTCGTCGAAAATGTGGAGACTGACCCGTCGGCGCGTTCGAAGGCCAACCGCAACGGTACTCCGCCGCTCGAGGCCGTAAGCCGGCGAAACTCTTGATTAGACAGGCAAGCGGGTTGGAAACCTGGATCGAGAGGCGGCGCGACCTTCGGCTTAACGATCAAACTGCTGGCTTGTTCGAGCCTCATCCAGCGCCCACTCTTGGATTTCTTTCAAGGGACTTCCCCTTAATTATATGCGCTTGACCGCGCTCTTTCGGGGCAGTCGTTGCCGTCGGATTCCCAAGCCGCATTAACGGCTGATGACGCGGTATTTTTGCAGGATCTCGAGGGTGCGGTCAAGCGGCAGGGCCTCCACGGTGCGGCCGTTGCCAGTCATGGTGGCGGCGCGGAACAGGGAGTTGTACACGGCCTCTTCGGTGGCCTCGATCACGGCCAGAAACAGCGGCGACATGGCCTCGTTAGAGAGCTCTTTCACCTCGTGCGGGGTGTGGCCCGAGGAGCCTTCGGCGCGAATGCGAACCTCAGGAGCGGTGGAGAAAGCGATGGCGTAATCGCCGCTGCCGTTGGAGGCCGAAGATCCGGTGCGAGCCAGGCCCATCATGGTGCGGGCGGCCAGGCGGCGCAGGTTGCGGTGAGTGACGGGGGCGTCGGTGGCGATCACGACTATGACAGATCCGTCAGCATTGTTTCCGCCGGCGCTTCTCCCGCCGGCGCCACGGTCCAGCTCTTCCCGTAAGTAATAGTGGCCAAGCTCGCGGCCCACCGGCGCGCCAGCAATGCTCAGCACGCCGCCGAAATTCGTCTGCACCAGCGCCCCCAACGTGTAGCCACCCAGGCTGGCCGGCAAGCGCCGCGAAGAAGTGCCGATGCCTCCCTTGAAACCGTAGGCGATGGTTCCCGTGCCCGCCCCTATGGCGCCCTCCTCGACGGGGCCGCCCCTGGCGTTGCGGATGGCGGCCAGTACCTCTTCACGGCCCACGTGCCGCCCTCGGATGTCGTTTAAGTATCCGTCGTTCGTCTCTGCCACCAGAGGGTTGATCGACAGGACGTTCTCGTTGCCGGGGAGCGTCAGCATGTAATCGAGCAAAGCGTCCGCCACGCGGGGAACATTCAGCGTGGAGGTTAGCAGGATGGGGGTCTCGACCTCGCCCAGCTCGTTGACCTGGGTGGAGCCGGCCAGCTTGCCGAA
>JACQDG010000300.1 GCA_016201185.1 Acidobacteriota bacterium
AGCAGGCGGAGCATCTCCAGGGCGGTGAGGGAAGCATGGGCGCCCAGACTGACCACGTCCTGGTTGAACTGCTCGGTGGGCAGGGTGTGAATGAGGCTCGAACCGGACATCTGGCGCAGGGCGGTGACCAGGCTGCTGTGGACGACCTGCATCCCCTTGAACCCCTGGAACACGCCGGGGTGAGGGCTCAGGCAGGAGGGCAGGCCGGCCGAAAACCGCTCGTCCATAAGCAGGGCCATGACGGAGTGCATCCAGTTGGCCAGGTTGGCCATGTCCAGCTTCAGGCCGTCCATGGCGCGGGCGATGTGGCCGCCGTAGAAGTTGCCCGTGTGGAAGACTTGCTCGGGATCGCCTTCATGGGCGCCGGGATCGATGAGCGGGTTGTCGTTGACCGAATTCGCTTCCCGCTCGACGGTGAGCCGAACCTGCTCCAGCGTCTCGAGCATCGGCCCAAGGCCTTGCGGTGCGCAGCGCAGCGAGTAGGGGCTCTGAATGGATTCCTCGGCGACGACCACATCGCCGTTGTGGAGGTTCTCGCCGGCGACCCGGCCGCGGATCTCATCCAACGGCACGGCCAGCCGGCTGTCCATCAGCAAAGATTCGAGCATTTCGGCGACACGGAGCTGGCCCGGATGATTTTTCACCATGTGGATGAGGGGGTGGTAGTAGTCGGGGGAGGATTGCAAGGCTTCCACCGCGAGGGCCAGAGCGCCCAGGCCAATCCGCAGCAGGTATTCCGCATCCCAGACCACCAGGGCTGCCATGCCCGTCATCATCGTAGTCCCGTTTACGAGCGCCAGACCTTCCTTGGCCTGGAGTCGAATGGGTTCTATCCCTTCCGCACGGAGGGCGGCCGTCGCCGAGGTTTTGGCGCCTTGGTAAATGACATCTCCGCCGCCCAGCAGGGCACGGGAAATGTAGGCGGATGGGCAAAGGTCGCCGCCCGCTCCCACTGAGCCGTAACGCGGCACGACGGGGGTGATACCGTGATTCAGCAGATCCACTAGCCGCTCGATCACGACCAGGCGCACGCCGGAGTAACCACGGGCGAGTGCGTTGGCGCGCAGCAGGATGGCGGCGCGCACCGCCTCGGTCGGCAAGGGATCGCCGACCCCGCAGCAGAGATAGCCGATCAAGTTTTCCTGGTGATGCTCCAGTTCGGAGTCGGGGATGATGAACTTGACGTTGCCACCGAACCCGGTGTTGACCCCGTAGATCATCTCCCCTCGATCGAGGGTTCGCCGGATGATCTCGGGGCCGCGCTCGATGCGTCGGCGAAACGCCTCGTCATCGGAAAGCTCGACGCGCTGGCCGCGCCGGGCCACTGCGATAATGTCTTCCAGGGTCAAAGGCTGAGGGGAAATCCGCACCGGAGCGAAAAGAACGGCGGCGGGCATGGCTTCCTCCTAACCCAGAAGTTTACACAACTCTCCAGGTGGAGTCGAACCCAATCATGAGTGGCTCCACGCCGGCGGGCGCTTTTCGAGGAAGGCAAGAATGCCTTCCTGGCAGTCCCGGGTCCGCATGAGTTCTTCCACATACAGGCGCTCGACCGCCTCCAGACGTCGGTCGAAGTCTTCCGCACTCCCGAGGCGCAGGGCTCGTTTGGCCAGGCACAGAGCGGCGGCACTGTTCTGAAACAACTCCCGAAGCAACTGCCCGACGGCAGTTTCGAGTTCCGCCGCAGGAGTCACTCGGTTTACCAGGCCGAGCGCTGCAGCCTCTGCCGCTCCGATCCGTTTCCCTGTGAGCAGCAGTTCGGCAGCCTTCTTTTCGCCGATCAGCCTGGGGAAAGTGATGGCAGCGACCGGCGGGAAGCAAGCCAGTTGGATCTCCGGCTGGCCGAATTGAGCGTTATCCGCTGCGACCACCAGATCGCAGAAGGTAGCGAGCTCGCAGCCTCCGCCCAGGCAGAAGCCGCGCACTGCGGCCAGCGTGATTTTTTCGGTGCGGGCCAAAACGCGAAAGACCTGGTGAAACGCTCCCAGCATCTCCCCTACTCGCTCCGCCGTGTGGTCGCGCACTTCCACTCCCACTGAGAACGCTTTTTCACCTTCGGCGGCCAGAACAACGGCGCGAACCTCGGGCCGTTCCTCTGCCTCGACGATTGCTTGGGACAGCTCGAGGATGGCAGGAATATCGAGGATATTCAGCGGGGGGCGGGCCAGAGTGATGCGCGCCACCTGAAGTTGAGGCGACGCCTCCAGCGATTCGAAGCTGAGTCGAATACCGTTCATCAAATCCCTTAACGGGAAGGTAGCACGATGGAGCGCAATCCCTCCCCGGCGCGCAGCAGATCGAGGGCCTCGTTGACGCCCTCCAGGGGAAAGCGGCCGGTGACCAGCGGGAGCACCTGGATCCTGCCCAGCCGCACCAGCTCCAGCAGAGGCGGGTAGTCAACCGGGCGGCAACCCAGACTGCCGACGATCGTCATTTCGAAGTACATCAACTTCGCCACCTGGAAGGCCACCTCCTCGGGACAGTAGCCGATCAGGCAGAAGCGGCCGCCGCGGCGCAGGCTCTGAAAAGCGGCCCGTATGGTGGCGGGGTTGCCCAGTGCTTCGAGGGCTACATCGGCGCCGCCCCCGGTGATCTCGCGCACCGCCTTTTCCGGCGACTCCACCGTGCGGGCATTCAACGTGGCAGTAGCGCCCAGGCGCCGCGCCAGCTCCAGTTTCTGGTCGTTGATGTCGACCGCCACCACGGACGCCCCCAGGGCTGCGGCCACCTGCACGGCGTTCATGCCCACCCCTCCGCAGCCGTACACAACTACCGATTCCCCCGGGCGCACTTTGGCGCGGTTTACGACGGCGTGAAAGGGCGTGGAAACGGCGTCCGAAATGATGCAGGATTCCTCCAGCGGAAGGCCGTCCGGCAGCGCCACGCAGTCCTTGGCCGGCGCGGCCACGTACTCGGCGAAGGCGCCGTCCAGGTTATTTCCGAACATGAGCATGGTGGCGCAGATATTTTCCCGCCCGCTGCGGCAGAAGAAGCAGGCGCCGCAGGTGACCACCGGTGGTATCAGCACGCGGTCGCCTTCTTTGAACTTCTTCACGCCGGCGCCGACGCCGGCCACGTGACCCGATGGCTCGTGGCCCAGGATGACGGGCGGCGGCTTGTAGGTTTTCACGCCATGGTCAATGTAATGCAGGTCGGTGTGACAGACCCCACATGCCGCCACCTTCACAAGTATTTCTCCGGGAGCAGGATCCGGCCGCGGAACATCCTCGATACTTAACGTTTTGGACGGCGGGCGCAGCAGAGCGGCTTTCATGCCGCAGTTTCCTTTTCTTTCTTCCGCAGGCGCACAAACCCTAACAAGGCAGCACCGAGCGTGCCGGCATATTCGCTGTCTGCACAGACGTTGAGCGGCAGGCCCAGGCGTTCTTCGAGCGCCTTCACCAGACCCGGATTTTTGGTGACGCCACCGGTGAGGGTGACTTCGGGACGCACACCCACCTGCCGCACCAGGCCCATCAGCCGCTCGGAAATGGAGAGATGCGTGCCCCGCAGTATGTCCTCGATGGGGGCATCCTGCGTGACCAGGTTGATGACCTCGCTTTCGGCCAGTACCGCGCAGATGCTGGAAATCTGCCGTGGCTCGCGGGAGCGAAGCGACAGCGGTCCTATCTCGTCCAGCTCCACTTCCAGCGCCCGGGCCACCCGCTCCAGAAATCGACCGGTGCCGGAGGCGCACTTGTCGTTCATGCGGAAGCTCTTCACGCGGCCCTCCTCGGTCACCTGGATGGCGCGGGCGTTCTGCGCGCCGACGTCGAGCACCGTCCGCGTGAGCGGGAAGAGCCGCACGGCGCCGGTAGCATGGGAGGTGATCTCGGTGAGCTGCAGGTCGCGGAAGGGCACCTGGGTGCGGCCATAACCCGTGGAGACTACGTAGGCAACCTGTTCGCGCGCCAGCCCGGCCTGCGCCAGCGCCTGCGCAAAGGCCGTCTCCGCCGCGCGCGCAAACCAGGCCCCGGTGACCGTAGAGGCGCGCGCCAGAATAGCGCCGAAGCCCGTGCCCGCCCCGTCCTCCTCCAGCAACAGCGCTTTGGTCATGCGCGAGCCGACATCGATGCCGGCTACGATGCGCCCCATCCTATCCTCTCTGCTCCGCCGCGTGCAGCGGCTGGGTTCCCAGAGCGTTGGAACGCTCCAGGGCGAATAGCGCCGCGCCCAACGCCCCGATGAATTGGGAGTCGGGGCTGAGCCGCAGCTTGACTCCCAGGCGCTCTTCCAGCGCCTCCACGATCCCTCCGTTGCGCGCCACTCCGCCGGTAAACGTGACGGCTTCTTCGATGCCCACGCGACGCAACAGCGCCATCGTGCGGCTGGCGATGGAGTTGTGCACGCCGCGCAAGATGTCCTCCGGCTTCTTGCCTCGCGCCAGGTGCGACATGATCTCTGTTTCCACGAACACGGTGCAAACGTTGGTAATTTTTAGAGGCAAACGCGAGGCCAGCGAGAGGGGCCCCAGCTCTTCGAGCTCGATTCCCATCACCTGCGCGGCCGATTCCAGGAAGCGTCCCGTGCCCGCGGCGCATTTGTCGTTCATGGAAAAGTCCAGCACTTCGCCTCCAGCGGCGATGCGGATGGCCTTGGTATCCTGGCCGCCAATGTCCACAATCGTGCGTGTCTCAGGGAAGAGAAAAGCGGCACCGCGGGCGTGGCAACTGATTTCAGTGATCTGGGCGTGGCCGAAACTGACCTTGTAACGGCCGTAGCCGGTCCCGACGATGTAGCTGACATCGCAGTCGTTCAGCCCGGCCTCGGCGATGGCCACGGCGAAGACGCGTTCCGCTGCCCGGGTGACATTGGCCCCGGTGGGGACGAGCCCGCGCCCCAGCACGCGCAGGTTCTCATCCATGACCACCGCCTTGGTGGCGGTCGAACCCACGTCTACGCCGGCGACGATCATGCCGCTCCTCCCGCCTCCACCAGTTTCTTGTGCGCCAGCCGCTCGAAGAAGGCATCCACGCGGTTCTTGATCTGGGCGGCGGAGAAGTAGCGCCCGTCCACCAGGTCGCTCTCCACGAACAGAGTGGGGATGCCGAGGTCCTTGGTGAAGTGCTCGCGTGTGTCGGCCTGGCCCACCGAAAAAGAGCGGCAGCTCTTCACCGAATGGATCACCAGCGCGTCGGCCTGGAAATCCCGGACCCACCTGTGCAGCAGCTCAGCGCGCAATTCCAGGTTCCAGTTGCAGTAGGCGTTCGAGCACACCTCAGCCATGCTTTCCAGCGGCCGCAGCGGATCGTGGCGAACTCCGGCCTGGTACAGCCCGCCCACGTGGACGTACGTGGAAGCCACAGCGACTACGCCCCAAGCCTTGAACATGTCCCAAAAATCGCGAAAGCGCATCCACGGCGGGGGACCTTCGATCACCACCCGGACACGCTCCTCGGGCACCGGCCCCAGGCCGAATTCCACGCGCTCCTGGATTTCAGCCCAGGTCTGGCGGTAGTAACGCAGGCAGGCTTCCGAACCGCGCAGCACGTTGATCGGGGCCATGAAGAAGACGGCTTCGAAGTAGGCGTCTATGGGCGAGGGCCTATGGCGCGCGGCATCCATGATTCCCGCCCACAGGTCTTCGGCTTCCTGGGAGCGCGCGAGATCTTCCCTCAGGCGATCCATATCGAATCTGCGGCCCGTCTGCCGTTCGCAGACAGTGATCAGCTCCTCGAGTTGCGCTACCACGTAAGCTATGTCTTCCTCGCGCGGTTTCGCAAGGTCCGAGAGGTCGGAAACGCGGCGATAGGGGACGTCCAACACGAAGAGCGGCGCCTGGTAATACTCGGCCAGGGCCTCGAACCACTTGATGTAAGTGCGGCAGCCCGAATAGGTGCACACCAGCAGGGAAGGCGGCGGCAGCTTGCCCATGGGCGACACGTTGCCGGAATGCAGCAGTCCGATATCGTTTTTGACATAGCCGCAAACGTCGGGCGAGTAGCCCAGGTCCTCGGCTTTCAGCAGCAGGTCCGCCGAGGCGTGCTTGATGCCGCACTGCAGGGCGTTGACCTCGGGAAAGACCAGGTGATAGCCGAAATTGCGCAGCAACTCGGCCACATTGCCGCCGATCATCTGGTAAGCAACAGGCTCGCCCGCCTGGGGCGCACCCTCCAGGGCCCGGAACCAGTCGCCCAGCATATCTTTTTGCAGGTGGCGCCCGGCGCCCTGGAAACGAAAATCAGGAGGCATGACGCACCTCACGAAAACAGCAAACGGGATTCCACGAACGATTCCACCTGCATGCGCATGTTGTCGAAGACGTTGGCTTTTTCCTCGAATTCAAAATAGAGCGCAGGGATGCCAGCCTTCTCCAACTCCCTGTTCAGCAACACGTAGTCGTAGAGGGCGGGCTCGCAGAATTTGGCGATGCAAAATATCACACCGTCGGCGCGCGCGGCCCGTGCCTTCTCCACCAGGGCCGGCCCGCGGGGGCGCCGTGAGCGGTAAGTCGCCGTCGGCACACCGGCTTCGAGAAAGGTTTCAGCCAGCGCGTCCAGTGGATCCCCGGCCAGCGGCACGTCCTGTTCCAGATAGCGCTGGCCGAGCAGGAAGTCGTCGTCCACGATGTAGCAACCGGCGTCCTCGATGGCCATCAGCAAATCCAGCGGAGGCTGCTCGCAAAAGGAGCCTTCCACCACCACGCGGATGCGGTCCTGGGGTTTGCCCACGCGCGCCCCGGCCTCGGCCAGCGCCAGGCGCAGCATCTCGATATGCTGTTCCCGCGGCATCATCCCTCCGGCGCGCGTGAGCGTGTAGAGTTCGAGCGTGGTGAGCTTCCAGGGTTGTTCGGAGCGCAGCGTATAGAGCTGCCGCAGCAGCTTGCGCTGCTCGTTCAGCACGGCGAAGGCGCGGTGGTAATCTTCGCGGCGGATGGAGCGGCCGCTGCGCCTTTCCAGAATGTGCTCCAGACGGGCAAACTCGGTGCGCAAGTATTGCCGCGCCGCCGGGATTGAATCTTTTTCCGGGAAATGGATGTAGGCGGCGAAGCGATCGGGAAAATTCCGGGTCCACACGCCGGAAAGATTGCGTGCTACATCGCAGATGGAGGGAAAGACAAAGCCTTCGGCCCAGTCCAGGCGCGCCGTCAGACCCAGCTCCAGCGTGGAGCGACAAATGGAACAGACAAAGGACTGGATGCGCGAATCGGCGTGGTCAATCTCCACCAGGTTCCCGCCGCCATACGTGTGCACCGGCAGGAAGCCGGCGGCCAGCACGATTTCTTCGGGTGTGTAAACAGGAAACAGACCCACGGCGTGCTCGCCTGTGGCGGCCAAGTGCCCCCGCAGCCGCGAGAAATCAGGGTCGGCGAACCATTCGCGGCATTCGGCGACGATGGACTCGAGGTTCATTCCGTTGCTCCTGCGGCCCCGGGCAGCGCCACGCCGCACTGCCCGCAGTAACGGAAACGCTCGGGCAGGCAGGTGGCGCCGCAGCGCGGGCATTGGGCCACGTAGGCGCCCCAGGGGAACTCGGGCCCCGTGTCTTCGATGGCGCGCCGGCGCAGGCCGGCATAGTCGGGCCGCCGCTTCTCGACGAAAGCTCGCATCCCCTCCAGCGGCTCGGCGCAGGCGTAATGCAAAGCCAGCCATTCACGGGCGTGTCCCGCGGTGGAGTACCAGACGAAGTTCTTGAGCGCGTTGGTCTGCTCCTTGGTATAGCGCATGCACTCCGGGAAGGTTTCGAGCAACGCGGCGGCTATCTCCTGGACAGCCGCGTCCAGCGCGGAAAGGTCGATCGAGTAACCTTCTTGCCCCTCTTGAGCCAGACGGATTTGCTCTTCGGTGGCGTCTTCCAGGAACGCGCCGTCGCGTTTCACCGAAGCCACCACGCGGTTCACCAGGCCCCATTCGAGCGCCCGCCGGGGCGGTACCGGGCGGTTCAGCATCAGCATCTCCCTGGCGCGGCGGTCACCAATAACTAGCGGAAGCCATTGCGTGGCGCCCCCACAGGCCACGCTGCCCACGCGCGTGCCCACCTGGCGCAGGTGGGCGTGCTGGGCCATTACGCTCAAGTCACACGCCAAGTGGGTCTCGTTGCCGCCGCCCACGGCCATGCCGTTCAGCCGCGCAATCACTGGTTTGCCCGCCTCGATGATGCTTTCGATCCACCCGCGGAACAAGGCCATGTACTTCCAGTAATCGCGCGGCCGAGCCAAAAATTCGGCGGCATATTCCTTCACGTCGCCGCCGGTGGAGAACGCTCGCGTGCCCGCGCCCGTCACCACGATTACCCCCACGGCATCGTCAAAAGAGGCGTCATGCATGGCCGTGGTCAGCTCCTCCAGCGTCCGACAGCTATAACAGTTGTAGACCTCCGGGCGGTTCAGTGTGACGGTGGCCACGGAGCCGGACTTTTCGTAGAGGATTTCCCGAAAGTTAAAGGAGTCGGACCCGCGCGTTTCAAAGTATCGCACAACACCTGCTTTTCTAGCCCTCTTCGGATGGGAAGGCCATCGGGCCTCCGGCAGCCCCCATCAGCACTAATGTGGCCAACTAGGTGCAGCTTCATCCGGATCTGCGCCAATGCGTTGAATCAAGATGAGTTATGGAAGAAGTTAGTTCGACCTTCCGCGACGCTGCCGTGAAATCTCACTCGGAGGGTTAATTTCCGCAGGGTGAAATCTCACCCCGAGGGTTAATTTGCGCAGGGGGGACAGTCTCACAGCTACGTGCTCAGCTTAGCTATCACGGTCGGCGCAAGGGCCTTAAAATAAAGAAAGCCGCCGGCGGTAGGGAGCGCTCGACGCAATTGAAGAATGGCAAATCAATTGCCTGAACGAGGAAGACGCAGCCTCATACGGATGTGGGACTGCATCTTCTATGATCGACACAGTGGGGCATATGACGCGGAATCAAGTGTATGAAGCTTTGAAAAGCCACCCCTTTACCCGGCGGTTGACTGAGTCTAGCCTTGCAAAGCTGGCTGCTATCGCCCAGGATGTCGGGTACCGTGAGGACCACGTCATCTTCCACGCCGGGGAGAGATCCTCTCACCTCTTCCTGGTTGTGTCAGGCTCCGTATGCGTAGAGATCCGAACTCAAGTCTATGCTGTGTGCCTCCAGAGTCTGGATGCCGGAGAGGCATTTGGCTGGTCCTCACTCCTCGATCGCCACTACACCGCATTTCAAGTGCGCGCCCGGGAGAGATCCACCGTGCTGCAACTGGATGCTCAGCAACTCTTAGTGGCCTGTGAGGGAGATGCCGAGCTTGGTTTTGAAATCTTCCGTCGCCTATCGGAGCTTATTGCGAAGCGAGTCATGGCCACTGAATCGAGGCTGGCAGATTTTTGCGGGGGCGCCAATCCCGCTGTATCACGAGCTTCTTCAGTCTGTGCTTAACCCCAGTCGGCCGCATGATCCATGTTTATCTCCTTGCCGCCCAGCGAATCGCCTGCCTTAACAACTGCTGGAAGCTGGGATGGCTGTACGCCTGCCCGCTGTGCCCGAGCTGGATATAGACCACCCGGGCCTTCTCCTGCGGGCTGATCCAGGCGATCGCCCGCCCGCTGTTGGGATGATGGGTCGTCAGCAGCACCTTCGCTTTTGGCGAAACCCAGAACTTGTTATAGACCTCGTCGTAGATTCGGAACGGCGTTATGCCCCTGGTCACCGGGTGCTCTGGGTCGGCGACCTGTACGTTGATCCATACGTCGTGCTGAAAGGTAGAGGCGGGATGGTCCCCTTCCGCTTTCAGGAAGTACTTGCCGCCGATGAGCTCCTGATACCCTTCCCAGCCCTGGAACGATCCGAGGGTGTGGTGCAGCGCCACAATGCCGCCACCACTGGCCACGAAGGCCATCAAATTCCTTTTCTCCTCCTCCGTAATGTTCTGGGCCAGATCGTAAAGCACCAGTACGTCGTACTTCCCGGCCATATCCCGGCCGAAGGCCTCGGCCGAGGCGCGGTCGAGGCCGTGGTCCCACCGCAGGTCCGGCTGGTTTTGAAACAGTGTGTAGAACGAGCTTTCGTAGTCATGACCGCCGGTCACCAGCAGAACGGAGATCTTCCTCTCCGGCGGTGGGGGTGTCTCGACCCGTCCGGTGGCCGCCCACTCCGCGCCGCGCCCCAGTGTGGCGCCGAACCCGGGGCTACTCATGGCTTCCACGTCGTGGCCTAGCGTGGTGTGAAACACCCGGCCCCGGCCGTACTCGACGGTCCACAAGATCGGCTCGTCTTTTCCCGTTCCTTCGATCTCGGTTGCATCAAAAGCGACGGCCAGGACGTGGGCCTCCGGTCGCATCGCCAGGCGGTGGTACAGTTCATCATTTTGATCAGAGCCCGCCGGAAGCCCCTGCATGATGGGATGGTCTTGATCCACGGTCCGCACCTGGAAGAGGTGCCTCCTACCGTGGCCCGTCTTGGCCGGGCCTTCCACCCAAGAACCCCCCACCATGCGTGCGTATTCCGCCCAGGCCGGCTCCCTCTGGCCGGTCCGGACATGGCCTTCACCCAAAATCTCAAGCCCGCCGAAGGCATAACTGGCCGCATGTATAACGACCAAGCCCTTGCCGCCCCGCACGAAGGTCTCCACCGCCTGCTCGCAGCCTGGGCCCCACCGCGGGCCATTGTAGTCAAGCACCAGCAGATCAAATCCCGCTAGCGTCGTCGCGGTGCAACCGGCCGGCGCCTCATCCACCCGGACCTCAAACCGCCCGGTCGCGCTGAGCAGGTTGCGCAGGTGAGCCGTCGTCAGCCGCCACTCGTGGTTGTTGCGCCCGGAAAAAATGAGGGCTTGGATCTTCGGAGATTCAGCGGCTGCAGTTCCGGCCAAACACGCCGTCAAACAAAGCAAACGAAACATCGGATTCTCCTGGACACAATAAAACCGACTAAAAGATACGAAAGTCGCTGTAGGATTACAAGGAACGGGAGTGGGCGGAAAACCCGAGTTATCCCCTCTGGTTTCTCTAATTTTGTGGCTTGGAAATTTGGCGCAAACCCTTGAATTGCGCAACAACTGGATCGAGAATTGGCTTGTCGCTGTCCATTCTTGCCAAGGAGCTTTTATGAACTCAAGCCGCCGCGCATTCCTCCAGACCGCTGCCACGGGCCTAGGGGCCGCCTCCGCTTCCCGCGTGCTCAGCGCCAACGACCGCATTCGTCTTGGCGCCATAGGAACCGGCAGCCGCGGTTCCTACCTGATGAAGATTCTTAACACGCTTCCCGACATCGAATGGGTCGCGGTTTGCGACATCTACGACGTGCGCCGCCAGGAGGCGGTCCAGTTGACCGGAGGCCGCACCGCCGCCTACCTGGACTATCGCGAACTGCTTGACCGCAAGGACCTCGACGCCGTCCTCGTCGCGACCCCCGATCACTGGCACGCCCAGATGATCACCGACGCCTGCAAGGCCGGCAAGGACGTGTATGTCGAAAAGCCCATGACCTCTCTTCCCGAGCAGGGCCGCGGGGTGCTCGAAGCCGCCCACGAGCACCGCCGCATTGTGCAGGTCGGGGTGCAACAGCGCAGCGGCCCACACTTCATCGAAGCCAAAGAGAAAATCGTGGACACCGGCTTGCTTGGTCAGGTCACCGTGGCGCGCACCTGGTGGAATGGCAACCGGGGCTACTTAACGCCCGTGCCGCCGGGCATGGAACAGAAGCCCGCCGGGCTCGACTGGGA
Organism: Acidobacteriota bacterium; assembly: GCA_016201185.1. Classification (GTDB taxonomy): domain Bacteria; phylum Acidobacteriota; class Terriglobia; order Bryobacterales; family JACQDG01; genus JACQDG01. The sequence continues at coordinate 11,626 of JACQDG010000300.1, forward strand.
CCGCTACCTCGGCTGGCTGCCGCAGCGGCCCTGGGATCCCAAGCGCTACTTCAACCGCTTCGCCTATTGGGACATCTCCACCGGCGGCCAGAGCGGCGGGCTTTTCGTCCACCTGGTCGACGTGGTGCACTGGTACCTGGGCGCGGACAGGCCTCGGGCGGCAATAGCCGGCGGCGGCATCTACCAATACGACGACGGTCGCGACACGCCCGATACCGTCAACTTCATCCTGGAATACCCCAGCCGCCTCAACGTCACCTTCGAAGCCACGCTCTCCACCTCCACGCTGCGCGATAACGCCGGCATCGAGTTTCAGGGCTCCGGCGGCGTGCTAAGCATCTTTCGCGGCGGCTACAACTACTGGCCTGGGGAGCCGAACAAAGGCGTGGGCGAGCTGCGCGGCGACAAGTCGCCGCTTGAAATTAACCACCTCAAGAACTGGCTCGACTGCATTCGTTCCCGCCGCCGGCCGAACGCCGACGAAGTCTCCGGCCATTATTCCGCCATGGCCTGCCACATCGGCAACATCGCTTATCAGACGCGGGACCGCGTGAGCTGGCGAAAGGAGTGGGAGGTATGAGCATCGGCATCGGCGTCAACCTGGAGTTCATCCGCAGCGAAGACAAATCGTTTGCCGCGGGGGTCGAGCGCGCCGCCGCGCTGGGCTATGAATACGTGGAGCCCCTGGTCCACAACGGTCGAGAGCTGCTGAGCGAAGCGGGCTACTACCACTCCTTCAGCATGGACGAGGACCCGCGGGAGATGAAGGAAATCCTGGACCGCTACGGGGTGAAACCCTCGGGCCTCAGTGCGCACTCTCCCCTGATGCGCCCCGACATCAGCGTGGACTATCTGCGGCGAGCGATCCGCTTCGCCGCTGACCTGGGCGCCCCGGTCGTCAACACCGACGAAGGCGTTAAGCCCGCCTGGATGGCCGAGTCGGAGGCCTTCGCCATCATGAAATACACGCTCACTTTGGTGATGCAAACTGCCGAGCGCTACGGGATTTTTGTGGGCATCGAACCGCACCAGATCTTCTCCCGGAAGACCGAGGGCCTGTGGCGCATCGCGACGCTGGTCCCCTCGCCCCTGCTCAGGATCAACTATGACACCGGCAACGCCTTTCTCGGCGGCGAGGATCCGTACACGGGTTTAGAGGCGGTGAAGGAGCGCGTGGTTCACGTTCACGCCAAGGACATTTCCATCCAGCAGTCGGATGCCGAGCGCGGTAAGGTGACCGGAACGCCGGTGGGGTGCGCCTGTGGGGACGGTGTGATCGATTGGGCACGGGTAGTTTCGATCCTTCGCTCTGCCGGCTTCAACGGCGTCCTCTCGGTCGAATGCGGAACGAGCGAACAGGCCGCGCGGAGCCTGGCCCACCTGCGACAGATTCTGAGCATAGAAACCCCCCCTGCTTCAGCCAGGCGCGCTTGACGGCAACCAGGACAAGACCTCGCGCCTTGTCCCCAGCTTCGGAGAGCGCGGGGGCGCCGCTCAGCCCACCACGGCCAAGGGAAGCTTCAGCAGCGCAGCGAGCTTGGCGATTCGCCCCAAATTGTGGCCCACGCCCAGGGCGCAGTGATGCGTGGGGCCTTCCCGCGACCAGCGGTTCACGAACTCGGCCGGCGGGAGACGGAAGCGTATTCGCGAATTCGTATTGCCTATACGGAGAATGGGGCCGGGCAGGGATTCGCCCTCGGCGCCGATCAGCTTCAATTTGCCGTCCGCCGTTTGCGTCAGGCCGAGGATGGTGACCGGCCCGGTTTTCACCTTGAACTCCACCGAAACGCCGAATCCTCGCTTGCCGTGATATAGCCCCAGGCCGCGCAGGACCGGCCGGCCGTCGCTGATGGCGACGTGCCCGGGCCCGTCATGCCCCATCAGCAGAAAATTTTCCCGAAAATCCATGGCGTAGAATTCCGTGTAGGAGCCTCCGGTCCCGAAGCGATCCATCACCATCATTGCCACGCATGTTTTCAGGTCGCCTTCGCCGCTGGCCGGAATACCGCGGGCCGTCAGCAGGGAATTGCCGAGAATGAGTCCGGCGCCGAGGCGCTCCATCTCGTTCAGCATGGAGGTCATCAGGCGCACGCCGGTGGCGCCGTAGCTCTGTTCGGCGGCGGCGTTCACGCCCC